>JAOZIC010000152.1 GCA_026014605.1 Candidatus Bathyarchaeota archaeon | reverse complement strand
CCTTGGTTGCTTGGCTGCTTTTGGTGCGCCACTACTACGAAACAGGTTTGTTGGGCTCAGTTGCTGTTGGTTTAGCCTCAGTTTTTGTTGCAGTGCTGGTTTTAATCGGGTTGGATATGCTGTTGGGTTACTCGGGAATGTTGTTTAGTTTGGAGCCGTTTGTGTGGCTGTAACACTGTGGAGGGTAAGTGGTGAATCCGAAAACTAGAACGGTTGTTCTTGGTCTGGTCTTCTTGCTGCTGTTGCTTTTTGCCTATTTTGAGAACGGAACATTTTTCGGAACAGTTGGAAACGTTTTTGAGAATGCACCTTTGGCGGTGTTTTACCTTTTTGTCCACAACGTTTTGGTGGTCTCGCTTATCCTGCTTGGAATGACGTTCTATGTGGGGCTTGTGTTCAATTTTATGCCAAACCGCAAAATCGAGTACGTGGTTATTAACAACCCGCGGGTTTTTGCGTTTGTTTTTTCGTTGATGATACTGTTTCTTAGCATTCTTCGCGCAAGCATGCTTGTCTACGGGCAAGTGGTAGTAAACACTTTGGTGTTTGTGATTTTGCTAAGTACCCCAGTTGCCGTTATCGAAGGCTACGGGATATACCAGACAATCAAAAAAACGTTGCAACGGAACATGACCACGAAATCTTTGCTGCTGATTTACGCGGTTTTCTTTATAGCCGCATTAATCGAAGTCGGTTTAGTTTACCTGCTAAAGGCATTTGTCTAACCTGCTGGTTTTGTGAACTCTTAAAAACCGCCAAAACAAAATATCATATCTGAAGGGGGTTCATATTTTATGACAACAGAGGTTGCCACGTTAGGTGGAGGCTGTTTTTGGTGCACCGAAGCCGTTTTTGACCAAATAAACGGCGTAACCAACGCAGTCTCAGGATATTCAGGCGGAACAACACCAAACCCGAGCTACGAACAGGTTTGTGGAGGAAAAACTGGGCACGCAGAAGTTGTTCAGGTACACTTTGACCCGGAAATTGTTTCGTATAAGGAGATTTTGCAAATCTTTTTTGCAACACACGACCCAACAACCTTGAATCAGCAGGGCGCAGACTTTGGTACCCAGTACCGCTCGGTTATCTTTTATCATAACAACAAACAGAAGGCGGTTGCGGAACAGGTCATCGCCGAGTATACTTCCGAAAATGTTTACGGGTCCCCAATTGTTACCGCTGTGGAGCCTTTTTCAGGGTTTTTTGTTGCAGAAGATTATCATCAAAACTATTTCAGCCGCAACCCAGACAAACCCTACTGCAGGGCTGTGATTTCTCCGAAAGTGGCTAAGCTTAGGCAGAAGCTGTTTGACAAACTAAAGCGGTAATCCACTACTGCGGTTTTGGTTTGATTTGCTCAGTAATTATCATCGTTGTTGTCAAGAACACATCCGGCAAAACCCGCAGCTTGTCTGTGAGAAATGTGTCGATGTGGCTGATGTCGTCGACTTGGATTTTTATGACAACGTCGTTTTCTCCGATAACAAGGTTTGCTTCAACAACTTCTTTGAATTCTGAAATCTCTTTCAAAAACTCGCGTTCAGAACCTGACTTTACTGTAATCAAAATATACGCCAACAAAACATGTCACCAACATTACTGTTTTCATGGATACTATTTGCAGAACTTAACTTTTTGGGAAACTAAATCATGTTTTATCTTAGTTTTTCTGAAAAAAGGTAGTTTTCAACAATAAACTACTATTAGTCTTCAAACATGCCAAATTATCTACGCCAAATCTGGCACTTACACCAACTGTAACTGTGTGGTCGGGAGGGTAGGGTTTGAACCTGTATCAATCTGGTGTCTGTACTTGATGTGTTTTATGGTTTTATCAGTGTTAATGTGCTG
>JAOZIC010000036.1 GCA_026014605.1 Candidatus Bathyarchaeota archaeon | reverse complement strand
TGTTTGAAGCAATAACCTTGCTTACAGAAAAAACTGATAACATCGACATAGACAAGTTTTAAGTAACAAAAACTTTCGGTGATAAAATGAACCATAAAACTGCTCTAACATTCTTTTGTTTAGTGATGCTTCTAGTCCAAGCAGTTTCCATTGCGGTCGTTGCAGTTAGCTCAAAGGCGGAACCCATGGAAGTTTCATTGTTTTCTGAGAACTCAAACACACAAACGTTTAACTTTGAACCAGTCTTCCAGAAAGGATTCTCATATTCAGCATGGTCAAGCGACGCTTTTGGAACATCGGATTCTGACGAGTCTTTACGGTTGTTAACTCAAACCAACACGGAGTGGATTGCGCTTTGTTTTTCGTGGGTTCAATCTAACATGAGCTCCTCGGACATACACCTGAATCCGACGGGTTCGCCGACCACTACTTCGGTTCAGCATGCGATTACTGTTGCGCACAGTTTGGGCTTGAAAGTGATGTTAAAACCGATGGTTGAACCCATGGAACGTGAAGAAGACCTGTCGTATCCAGTTTGGAGAGGCGAAATACAGCCGTCTGAAGAGTGGTTTGCGAGCTACTCAAGCTTTCTTAACAGTTTTGCCGAGTTTGCGCAACAAAACAGTGTGGAAATGTTCTGTGTTGGGTGTGAATACAAAGAAACCACTGGGTGGTCTGAGCAGTGGCGTAGTGTGATTCAAGGTGTGAGAGAACGTTACTTTGGTCCTATAACTTATGCTGCGGATTGGAGTAACTACCAACAAATTGGTTGGTGGGACGCCGTAGACTATGTGGGAATAGATGCCTATTTTCCGTTATCCATCTTTGACACAGACCCATCAGTTGCTGAACTGAAAAAGGTCTGGAACAACTACGCAGACGACATCGAAGAGTGGCTTGAAACAGTAAACAAGCCAGTAATCTTAACTGAAATCGGTTACCGAAGCGGCGACGGCACAAACATGGCGCCGTCAAACTATTGGTCGGACATGGCGGTTGACCTTCAAGAGCAGCAGGACTGCTACGAAGCCGCTTTTGATGCATTATGGAACCGAAGCTGGTTCTACGGGTTTTATTGGTGGACATGGATTCATGATCCAACCAAAGGCGGAGTTAACGATTCATATCATACGCCACAAAACAAGCCTACCCAAGACCTTGTTACACAGTGGTACTCGTTGGACAGGCAGGTTGCCGTTGTGGACAAAGCGGTTACAAGCAGCCAATGGTGTAACGTAAACGAGGAACAGAGCGTAAGTTTTCATGTTAAATGGGAGCATAACGGCGCAGATGTTGTTGACGCTAAGGTCTTTGTGAACGGAACAGATTACACAACAAACAGCAGTGGCTGGATAACCTTTAACGTAAACTACAACAGCGCAGGTAAAAGGTCATGGACAGTAACAAACGTTGAACACCCGCAAGCAACCCGATACAGCATCACCGCAACAACCCCCAGCATAATCTGGGACGAAATACAGTTCAGTGTAGAGATTGAATCATTGTTTTTTGCTTCAAAAGTAACGGTCACACTGGTGCAAGCTTCCGAAGGAACAGCAGTGAGTGGCGCAACAATTTTGGTGAACGGAAAAAGTTGCGAAGAAACCCAACAAGGAGTTTACACCACAGAAATCAGTTCATATAGTCCACTTGAACAAATCGACATACAAGCACAAACAACAGATATGCTTACACAGAATTGGTCTTGGTCGGGGTTGCAAATCACGAATCTTGCAGTCTACTTGGCGGTTCTGGGCGTTGCTTCGTTGTTGGTTTTTGTGTTTCTTAAGCAGAAACGTAACAGTTCAGATGAACAGTAAAAAGGGTAACAGCTGATGGAAAAAGCTGTCTAGTTAAAATAGAGAAAAGGGTTGGGGGAA
>JAOZIC010000058.1:11456-14726 GCA_026014605.1 Candidatus Bathyarchaeota archaeon | reverse complement strand
AACCCCATTCCTTTTGCTTTTGTGGTGAAAAATGGTGTCATAGTTCTTTTGATTTCGTCTTTTGACATGCCAATGCCCGTGTCTGAAAACGCAAGTTCAAAATAGCTGTTTAACTTCTTGCTGGTTATTGTGAGTTTTCCGCCATTGGGCATTGCATCGATTGCGTTTAAAATAATATTTACACAAACCCGTCTGAGTTTATCTGAGTCCACGTAGACTGTTGGGTTTTTCTTGGTCTTGTTTACTATCTTCACGTTTTCTGGAATTAAAATTGTTGAAAGCGCTTGGTCAACAAGGTTTCTCGGATTGTTTTTTCTGATTTCAAGTTTAATTTTTGTTGAATAATCCAGCAGTTCGGTAACGATTTTGTCTGAATACCTTACAGATTCTTCAATGCTCTGCAGAATAGTCATAATGTCTTCGCTTTTTTCTTTGAGTTTTAGTTTTTCTAAACAGTAAGCAGCCGTTGCGATGCTCTGCAAAGGATTTCTCAAGTCATGGGCAACCATTGTTGCCAGTTCCCCAACTGCTGCCAATCGTTCAGACTTGAGCAGCTTCTTTTCCATATCCATTTTTTCTGTTATGTCCCTGTCGACTCCACGGTAACCCACAATATTTCCGTTGGCTTTCTCGATTGGGACTCCTCTAGTTTCTAAAATTACGGTTTTTCCAGATTTGTGCAAACAACGTTTATAGAATGCACTTTTGGTAACTTTTTTGTCAAAGGATTTGAAGTAATCTATTGCTGTTTTGCGTTGGTCTAGCGCAAGTAAATCGGTGAAGTGTTTGCCGACTATTTCTTTAGGTTTGTAACCAAGAATTTTTTTAACTACCGAATTAGTGTAAACATAATTTCCGTTAGAATCAACTTCCCATACCCAATCTCCAGTATTCTGTGCAAGAACCCTGAAACGTTCCTCTTTTTCGGCAATAGACTTTAGCAGTTTGTTTCTTTCTTGCAGGTCTCGGAACACCACAAGGTCCGCCACTTTGCCTCCATAATCGATTTTTGAGGCGTTTACTTCAAAACTCCGCGTGGTTCCATCTTTTAACTTGATTTCAACTTCGTATGGTGGCACCTGAAAGCCCATGAGCCTTTTTGCAAGTTTTTTAACCAATGTTGTTTTACTTTTTCTTGTAAGAAACGGCGTGTTCACAAAGTTTTTTCCAAGAAACTCCTCTTTACCAAAACCAGTTGCTTTAATCGCGCTGTCCGTGACTTCTAGGAAATTTCCTTTGTGGTCAACAATGACTGCGGGGTCGGGTAGGAGATTAAACAGCACTGAAAAGTTTTCTTTGGCGCTTTCAAGCTCTTTTTGAAGCACAAGAGCAGAGTCTGTAATTCCTGTTTGCCTTTTGGCAACTTCAAACGCTAACAACAAAAACCCTTTGGCTACAAACGCCGAAAAAATGGCCAGTTCCATTCTGTTGTTATAAAATGCAAGAAAACATACCGCATAGCTGGGCAATGAGAGAGTTAAAATCACGGAGGAAAGGTCAAAATTTCTTGAGTACTGAACGATTGCTAGAACTAAGGCGAATGTGATTCCTGTTAGCAGTATTGGTATGGACGGAAACGGGAGTGGAACAAAAAACAGTGCTATTGTGGTTGCAACTATTACAAGAAACATTTTGTAGTATGCTCTAACACCGTATTTGAAACGGTCGCTAAACAAGTTAAATATGAACGCAAACAGCAGTGGCACTGGGCACCAATCAAAAACTCTGGTTGCAATTGGGGAAATGTTAACTCCAGCAACTATGATGACATAGCTCTGTGAAAGAATCAGAAGACCAATAATAAACATCAGTTTGCGTTCGTCATGGTCTTTTCTGTACATTAGTGCCAATCTGGCTGTTATTGTTATGTCTACTAAAACTAGGGCAATCCATAGACTCGACGAAACAATGTCAATCATTGATCGACTCAAACTTCTGTATTTTTAACGTAATTGTGATGTTTCCAAAAGGTGACTAACCTTTCTGGCAGGAAACTACGGGAACTTGTTGCTGTAGCGCTTCAACACATTCGACAAAACTTTTACAATTCTTGAATTGTTTTCCTGTAGCGTCTTTAAGAAACTGACAAAACAGGTTATCCAAAAAGTTGTATCCTACTCCGAAAATTTTTTGTAATCCTTCTTGAAACTCTCGAACGTTTAACGGCAGCTTGGTGCTACTAACGTTGTACTCTTTTTCCAAAAAAATCCAAATTGCCTGTTTAGGGCTTTCTCCTAGTGTGTCAAGTCCCCTGTTTATTACATTTAGAATCAATTCATTGTTAGGGTTTTTTGACACGGTGACCACCAAAGTAGGCGAATTTTTGAGTTCCTATTCTTCATCTTTTTCTGTTATCATTTTGACTCGTGTTTCTATGTAATTCGTCATTTTTTCTTCGCTATAGACCATTTCCTGTTGTTGACTGCCAAGTAATTCTTTGATTTTTTTCAATAAAACTTCGAAATGAACTGGCTTTAAAAGAAATGCGTCTGCGTCATTGTTTACTGAATCAATCGCATTATCCATCGACGGATAACCTGTAAGCATTATTTTTGCCATTTTTGGTGTGGTTTGCTTCAGTTTACCCAATACTTCTGTCCCTTCGCTGTCGGGTAAACGCCAATCAATAATTGCCAGATTGTAATAGTTTTCGTGAGATTTGGTTATGCCTTCTTTTCCGGTTTCCGCAGTATCTACTATGTAACCTTCTTCTCTGAGCGCTAACGCTAAGGTTTTGCGAATACTTTTATCATCATCGATAACCAGAATCCTTGCGGTTTTACCCATCTGTTATCCCCACAGTTTTACTAACCACACTCACCCGATTTAAGGTGTATGAATATTCAATACATACTCGTGTGGTTTACCATGAATCTATGACAACAGAAAACTAGCGAAAACACGTATTTCAGGGACAAACCCTTTAATCTCAAAGAATATGCGTTACTCGTGATGTAAATTGGCAAGCAGATACATGGCAACTGCGGTTAAGTCAACATACTGGAAACCAAAAACTGACTACATCACGCAGATAACCTCGGCGATACAAAACATTGTAGAAGACGGAGATTTTGTTGCAGTTTCTGAAAAAGCGGTATCCACAGCACTTGGTAACATAGTAGACGAAAACAACATCAAACCAAGCCTGCTTGCACGTTTCATAGCAAAATATTGGATGCAAATTGCTTGGCCATACATCCTTGGCCCAGTATGCCACTTACGAAAACATACAATCGATTACCTCAAAGAATACCCCCCAAAAGAAGGAAG
>JAOZIC010000058.1:3120-11356 GCA_026014605.1 Candidatus Bathyarchaeota archaeon | reverse complement strand
TGGGTGGTTTTTTGGCATATGTTGTTGGACGAACCCTCAAACTAAAGAAACGAGCAACTCCCCTTGCTGTTTCTGGGGCTCATTTGACGCCTGAAGAAGCATTGGAGATTGCTAAAATTGCAAACCGAACACGCGGAAGTGGAGCAGGCCGAACTGTTTGGGATATGGCTCAAGGTTTTGATGTCGATTTAACTGATGTTACTTTGGGTATGCTTGAAAGTGTAACTCACAAACCTATTGTGATTATACGAGCCAAAACGCAAAAAAGAGGCAGTAATTAAATGGTTACATGCAGGAGTCAGAAAAACATGTCAACGTTAGTTAAGCAGATGAACACATTCTTTGAACCCAAAGCGGTAGCCATAATCGGTGCGTCCCGCAGAACCATGAAAGCAGGACACGTTATTTTCAAAAACTTTGTAATTAACAAGCAGCGCGGGCTCTTCAAAGCAAAACTGTTTCCTGTCAACCCTGGAGAAAAAACCATCCAAGGCTTCCAATGCTACCCGTCAATTTTGGACATAAAAGACGACATTGATTTAGCCGTTATTGTTGTTCCCGCCAAGTTTGTTCCAGATGTTATGAAGGAACTAGGACAAAAGGGCGTAAAAGCGGCTGTAATAATTACTTCGGGTTTTAGCGAGATTGGAAACCACGAACTAGAAGAAGAAGTAACCGCAATTGCCAAAGAGGCTGGTATTCGTGTTCTTGGTCCTAACTGTTTGGGCGTTTTTGACTCCCAAACTGGAGTAGACATGTTGTTTTTGCCTGAAACAAAAACTCTTACCACAGGAGACGAAGTAGTAGCAACCCCCCGCCCAATGGCTGGACCTATCGCGATAGTAACACAAAGTGGAGCCTTCGGTGCTGCTGCTTTGGACTATCTGTCAGGAAAACAGATGGGCGTCAGCAAATTCGTGAGTTTTGGCAACAAAGCAGACATAACTGCATCCGAAATGCTTGAATACCTTCTGCACGACGACAAAACACAAGTCATTTTGTTATACTCAGAAAGCATCGACAACGGCAGAGAATTCATGAAAGTCGCTCGCAAAGTCACGTGCCAAAAACCAATTGTCGCCTTGAAAGTAGGCAGGTCTGAAGCAGGTGCACGTGCAGCAGCCTCACACACTGGGTCTATTGCAGGTTCTGATGAGATATATTCCACGGCTTTCAAGCAGGTGGGCGTTTTACGTGCGTTAGACCTTGAAGAATTCTTTGATATGGGTAAAGCGTTGGCTTTTCAGCCGCCAGTTGCCGGAAACAAAGTTGCAATCATAACCGACGCAGGTGGCCCCGGAATCATGTGTGTAGACGAATGTGTAAAACAGGGATTGAACGTGGCGCGGTTCTCTGATGAAACTGTTGCAAAGTTTGAGACACTCAAACAAGAAGGAAAGATTCCCCGTTTTGCAACAAACCTTAACCCTGTGGACTTGACTGGTTCAGTTACGTCTGCAATGTTTGAGGAAGGAACACGAATTTTGTTTGAGGACCCTGAAATTGACGGAATAATTGTTTTAGGTTTGCACCATCTGCCTGCTTTGATGGAAGACTTTGTAGACCTTGTGGGTAATCTAAGAGACCAATACAACAAACCTGTTGTTGCCTGTGACGTGGGAGAAACCGAAATGGCGCTTCAGATTCGTTCCAGATTTGACAAATTAGGCATTCCAGCATACTTTTCTCCAGAAGATGCTGCTCGTGGTATGGCTGCGCTTGTTAACTATGGAATGCACTTGAAGAAATGCGGAAAATACGAAGCGTACATGGAGTCCTTTAATAAACGTAAAGAACTGCTGGAGTTACGCAAGAAAACTTGGGCAAAAAAAGCCTAAGGCTGCTTTTTTAGCCACTCAGAAACATTGCTAAACAGTGTACTCGTGGACATGTCGATAACGGGTACCATTATTCTCTCTTTTGTTTCAATTATTGATTGGTATTTGGGCATCATTGCATAGCTGACGAACGCCCAGAAGACTTTTCTTTCTTTGATTAATGCTTCTGCAGCAATTTCTGACGATGTGGGTAGCGGGTAGTAAATGAACACAACTCCGTTTGCCCAGTAGACTCCTGTTGTTTTTCCTCCGACCGCGATGCTTGCAAATCTTGCTAGGTCGTCGACGGAGTTGAATCGGGTTCTTTCAAGAATAACGATTTCTTTGAACGATTCATTTCTGATTATTAAATCTTCCAAAGGTTTTCCCTTCCACAACAATGTGTCTCTTCGGATTTGGTAATAAGAATTTGGGTGGTGCAATTGTGAGGAAAACTGTCTGTTTCATCGTACGATGAATGAATTTTTGTTAAGTTTGCCATTTTTCGGGTCTATTTGATGAACCCAAAATCGTTTAATAAGTTATATATTGGAGTTGGCGTTTAGTGGTTACTTGTTGGGGGTTGCCGTTGAAAAACAAACTGTTTTCCGGATTCTTTTTGGTGATTATATTAATGGTTACTTTGTGTTTAGCATTTAACATTCAATATGTCAATGCGCAGGAAGGTAGTACCGTTTATATTCTTGGTGATGGTACACTTAATCCTCCAACTGCGCCGCTATTGCGTGAAGACGATCTTTACACATTAACTGAAGACTTTGTTGGTAACATTATCGTTTGGACAGACAACATAGTAATCGACGGAAACGGATTCACCCTTCAAGGTTCAGGACTAGGAACTGGAATTGACCTAACCGAAGCAACCAACATAACAATACAAAACATGGTCATCAAAGGGTTTTCAAATGCAATTTACATCCGTAAATCGTCTTTTATTACAGTCCGTAACAACACCCTAACCGAAAACGGTGGATTAAACACTCCAATCATAAATGAAGCCCCAACCGCAACTTCGTCAAACAACACTTTTTCACAAAACATAATCACAGACAACAACGGCATCGGTATCGTTCTTTCTGGAAACTATGGTAATGCTTCTGGAAATCTGATAACGCGCAATATTGGAAGTGGCATTCGGTTAAATGGTGTTAATGCAACGGTTTTTGGAAACACCATCACAAACAACACTGAAACTGGGCTACTCAGTTATGGTTCTGATAACGTAATTACTGAAAACACAATAGCAAACAACACCTATGGGCTTGTGCTTTCTGGGTATAACAACCTGTTTTATCTTAATAATTTCGTTGACAACACACAGTTGGTTTCTGGTTTTGGCTCTTCGATTAACCGTTGGGATAACGGTACACATGGAAACTACTGGAGCGACTACACTGGCATAGACGTTGACGGTGATGGCATAGGCGAAACTCCCTACATTATAGACTCAAATAACCAAGACAACTACCCGCTTGCGGAAGAAGTTGTTGTTATTGCAATTCCTGAGGTTTCGTCGTGGATGCTGGTGTTAACGGTGTTTGCTGTGCTTACTGTTACGATAACTTTGTACAACCGAAAAAGTAGCAACAAATAGTGTGCACAAACATTTCAAGCCTGCGGTTCTTTAAGTGCCACTCTTTTTGTTTGTTCTTGTTCAGGGTTTTATGTATGTTATCAGGAAAAAATATTTTATTTATAATGTGAATTAATTGTTAACTGATTAAAGGGGGAGCATTGAAGTTGAAAATCAGTAACTCTTTTGGAAAATTTTTGTTTTTGGTCATGTCGACCATTTTGATATCTTCATTAACTGTAAACATAGTTAATGCTCAAGGAGAAATTATTTACATCAGAGCAGACGGAACAGTAGACCCATCAACCGCGTCAATTGTTCGAACTGGAGATTTGTACACCTTTACTGCGGACATTTTTGACCACATCATAGTGGAAACAAACGACATAACAATTGATGGAAACAACTACACCCTTCAGGGCTCAGGAGAAGGCTACGGGTTTGAAATAGATGGCGTAGATAACGTCACTGTCCAAAACACAAACATCCACAATTTCACAACTGCAATTTACATCAGCAGCTCTTCTTCTAATACAGTTTTTCGAAACTCCTTCAAAGACAATGGAGGCTTTATGGGTTCAGTAGTAATGGTGACCCCCGTAGGCGATTGTATGTATAACACTTTTCTAGAAAACAAGTTTACAAACAACTACGGGTCTTGTTTGCTTTTATTTGGTTATCAGGGGAACGTTTCAGGTAACCTGATAACGAATAATGATGCTAATGGTGTTAACCTTCAAGCCTCACAAAACAGCGTTTCTGGCAACACAATAGCAAATAACACTGGAGCAGGTGTTGTTCTTTATGGTTATGATAACGTTATTTTTGAAAACACCATTGCAAACAACACTTATGCAGTTAACATATCTGCTGAGCCTGGTAACACTTTTTTCCTCAACAATTTTGTTAACAATACGAACCTGCTTTATGAGTTTGGCCAACAACTTATCGCCACTTGGACTAATGGAACTCATGGTAACTATTGGGACGACTACGACGGCATTGATGGAAACGGAGATGGGATTGGTGATACACCATTCGTTATCGACGAAAACAATCAGGATACTTTGCCGCTTGTGGAAAAAGTTGATGTAGTTTCAATTCCTGAAATCTCGTCGTGGACATTAATACTTGCTGTAGTTGTGGCGCTTGGAGCTTTCTTAACGTTGTATAACCGTAAATCTGTCAACAAATCGGTTACAAAAACTTCAATCTGACCGTTTTAGTTCGGTGCAGCTCGGGATGGTATTTTCAGCCTTTTTTCTATTTCTTTTGCAAAGATTCCAGCCGCTTCTGAGCGGTGCTTGTCGGTTATTACCATTTTTGGGTTGCACCTTTCAACGTATTCGAGCAGTTCGTTAAAGTCAGAGTGGTCGCTTAACGCAACAACGTACTCTTTTGCGCCTACTCGTCGGCAGGGTTTTCTAAACTCCCAACCGCTTGCGTGAATTCGCAGGGCGTCACCTTCTATTCTTTTTCTGGAGTATGAATGGTAAAAAACTACGCTGGGGTCGTTTTTGTTAAGTATTGTCTGGGCTTCTTCTTCGTCATATCTGAGCAACTGTTTGCCCAGTTTCATTCCATGATTTTCACACACTTTGGAAACGTTGAAGATTTTTTCTGGAACAATAAACGGAGTTTTGATTTTTGCCTCATACAGAATTCGCATCATCTTTTGGAGTTTTCCGTGATACCCAAAAACGTAGACAGGACCATTTTTCAGTCCCTGTTCCACCAAAGAAATCAGCATGCCCTCAACCATCATGCTAAATGGTCGTACCCTGATTGGGTCGCCGTAGGTTGCTTCCATGACCAGTATGTCTGTTTCCACCAGAGGCGTTTTTGAGTACCTGAAATCGCTGGTGTACAAGATTCTTGTTTGGTCTTTGTCTTCCACAAGTGCTTGGGCTGTTCCCAAGATGTGGTCTGCATAATGAAGTGTTAACGTTTCATCTTCGTAGGTGAATTCTTCGCCGTAATCTAATGTTTTTACGGGACCTCTTGACAGCCACCGCGGACCCTTCAGGGCGTCGATTAAGTCTTTGGTGGCGGGTGTCATCACCGTGGCTTCGCAGTTTTTGAGGCTTTTTCCTACTCCGACCATGTGGTCGGCGTGTGCGTGGGTTATAATGCGTATTGGTCTGTTATCGTCGTGGGCGTCGCATGCTACGTGTTTTCCTAAAAGGACTGCACCGGTTTTTGTTACGTTTGCTTTGTGTTGCATGCCTGTGCCTCGAACGGTTTGTTGACAAAAATTGTTTCTTTTAGGCTCTATTAAACAATTCTAGTTTTCCAGAATGTTTATTTGTTTGTTTAATCAACAGTTATCACTCCGACGTTTAGTACTACTACTGTCTATAGCAGTAATACTTTTAAGATGTTTTGAGAAACAACTTTTGAGGCTAAACCTTGAACCAGCACCTTTTTCCAAAAAAAGTTTGCACAGGAGATGAAACACTTTGACCGAAAACCAAAAAACTAGCTGCCAACGTTGCGGATGCAAAGTTTCAAGCGATGACCAATACAACGTGAACGGGCTTATACTATGTGATGACTGCTACCTTGAAGAAAGTAGCCCAGTAAAAGCATGTAACCCGTTGGCGGTTTATTCTGCGAAACGGTTCGAAGCAGAAGGCGGACCACAAGCTGAAGAGCGGCTGAACGAACAACAAAAAGCAATCTATGACTATATCAAAACCAAAGGCAAGGCTACTCCAAAAGAACTATGCAACAAATTTGGTTTATCCCCAAGAGAACTAGAAAATCAGGTAGCGATACTGCGACATCTAGAATTAACTAAAGGCAAAAAAGAAGACAACACACTTTACATAGTTCCTTTCTAGTCGTCTTCAACCTTTAACATGCAGTCAACCATTCTCGGGCACATCAAGCATCCTGACGGAATAGGAGCATCTTTTGGTCGGTTAGCAAGGTACCCAAAGCTTTCTGGGCATTCACCATCTGCTGTTGTTTTTGTTTCTTTTTCTGGTTTTGCTTCTGTTTCTTCTTGCTCAGTTTCAGCTTCAACAGCGTCTTCTTCATCGTCCTCTTCGTATTCCTCGTCCTGTTCCTCTTCTGGTTCTTCATCTTCTTCGTCGTCTTCTTCGTTTTCTTCGTCTTCGTATTCGTCATCTAGCTCTTCAGTTTCTTGCTCCTCTGCTGTCATCTCTTCCTCTTCTTCGTCCAGTTCCTCTGCTTCTTCTGTATCATCGATTTCTGCTGTTTCTTTCTTTTGGGTGCCGTTAGCATTAGGAATTAGTGCTTTCACTCTGTCAAGAAAGCTTGGACCCGCAGATTTGCTTTTTTGTGTAGTTGTTTCTGTGGATGAACTTTCCATTTCTTCTTCATCCTCGACTTCTTCGTATTCAGTTTCAAACTCTGTGTCTTCGTCTTCTGGTGTAATCTCTTTGTCTAAGCGAACAAAACAGTAGGGACATGCTTCATACTCCTTTCTGGGGCTAACAGACAACACAGTCAAGAGTATGGGCTCTTTGATTTTCCTTTGACATTTTGGGTTAGGACAAATGATCTCTACTGTTTCTTCCAACAATCTGATCGCTTCTTGACTTTTCTCGATTAACCTCTTGCTTTGTTTTGGGTATATAGGTTTAATGAATTCAAAATCTAGACACGAAATTTTTTGAAGAACTTGTATATGGTTGGTATTGCTGGTGCTTGTTTTTGTATAAATTTAAATCGTGGGGGGTCTAAGTTTGTTTGAGGTTCACAATCAAAATAATTCAAGTTTTGTTTACGGTGATTATGTATGGTTTTGCGCGTTTTTAACACAATGAGTGGACAACTAGAAGAATTCAAGCCGCTACACGAAAAACAGGTGGGTTTGTATGTTTGTGGACCCACAGTTTACGATTGGGCACATTTAGGCCACGCCAGAACATACATCGCGTTTGATGTTATTGTCCGCTGGCTGGAGTATAAGGGGTACTCTGTGTTTTATGTGCAAAATATCACCGATGTTGGGCATCTGACAACAGATACGGCTGAGGACAAAATCTCAAAACGTGCAATAGAACGAAAAGTCGAACCCATGCAGCTTGTAGAATATTACATGCGTGAATATTTCAAAGACCTTGACGCCTTGGGCGTAAAACGTCCGGATATTTCTCCGCGTGCTACGGGGCACCTGCTTGACATGATTGATTCTATCCAGAAGTTGATCCAGAAAGGGTTCGCGTATGAAGTGGACGGTAATGTGTTCTTTGATGTGTCTAAATTAGATGATTACGGCAAGCTTTCAAAAATCAAAGTTGATGAGATGCTTGAAGGTTCACGGTTTGAGGTGCACCAAGACAAGAAAAACCCCAAAGACTTTGCGTTATGGAAACGCGCAGAACCTGATACTGCTTTGCAGTGGTGGAGTCCATGGGGGAACGGTTTTCCAGGTTGGCACATTGAATGTGCGATTATGGGTTTGAAGTATCTTGGAAACCAGTTTGACATCCACGGCGGTGCACGCGACCTGATTTTTCCGCACCACGAAAACGAAATTGCGCAGAGTGAGGCTATTACTGGTGTTAAACCGTTTGTTCAGTATTGGTTGCATACTGGTTTTCTGAAAATTAACGGCGAAAAGATGGCAAAATCGTTAGGCAACTACATAACCGTGCGCGAAGCCCTGAAAAAATATTCTGCAGAGGCTATAAGACTCTTCGTAATGTCCACACATTACCGTAGCGAAATCGACTTCACTGACGAACGTCTGCAGGGTGCGGAGTCCAGTTTGGGTAGACTTTACAACACTTTGGATGCGTTAGACGAGGCACTAGCAGTTGCCGCGAAACGTGACTCCTCTGAGCAGGAGAAA
>JAOZIC010000058.1:0-3020 GCA_026014605.1 Candidatus Bathyarchaeota archaeon | reverse complement strand
TGGTTGACGATTTGGTTGGGTTGTTGTTTAGTTTGCGTGAGCAGCTTCGCAAGAAAGGTGAATACGCGTTATCAGATGAGATTCGGGCAAAAATGAAAGAGTTTGGTTTGGTGATAGAAGACACCGCTGAGGGACCCAAGTGGAAGCTAGCTTAAACAGTGTTTACGACTCTGTGATTATTCGTTTCAGCGGCGAGTTGTGGCTCAAAAAGGTTTGGACCAGAAAATTTTACGAACGTCGGTTGTCCAGAAACCTGAAAACTGCTTTGAAACATTTTGATGTACCTTACAGTGGTGTTGTTCGTCGGCATGGACGGTTTTACCTGAAAACTTCTTGTGCTGTTGATGCTGCTGAAAAGTTATCTAGGATTTTTGGGATTTCTTCGATTTCTCCTGCGGTACAACTGTCTTCAAAGTTTGAGGACGTGTTGGAGAAAAGCACGTTTTTGGCATCTAAAACCTTGCAGAAAGGGAACAGTTTCGCTGTCCAATGTAAACGTGTGGGCAAACATGACTACACTAGCAATGATGTACGTAAACAGTTGGGGCAACGTGTTCTTGACATGTTTGGCGAAAAACTTGGTTTACGTGTGGATTTGGGCAATCCAGACGTTGTTTTGGGTGTGGAAATCCGAGACGACGAGGCGTTTGTTTACTCTCAAACCGTAGATGGTGTTGGCGGTATGCCGTTGGGGACTCAGCCCAAGCTTGTTGGTTTGTTTAGTGGTGGGATAGATTCTGCTGTTGGTTTTTGGTTGGTTATGAAACGGGGCAGCCCAGTTGTGTTTGTTTACTTTGATAACACCCCGTACACTGACGAAACCACAACACAGCGAGCCTTAGACGTAGCAAAAGTGCTGTTTGGTTGGGCAATTGGTTACCCCAAAAAGGTTTACATCGTCCAACACGGCGAAAACATGAAACAAATCATGGAAACCAACAGAAAATACACCTGTTTACTTTGCAAACGCATGATGTACCGCGTCGCAGAACGCATCGCCGAGGAGGTACACGCTGAAGGCATAGTTACTGGAGAAGCAATCGGCGAGCAAGCCAGTCAAACATTAACAAACCTTCGGGTGCTTGACGCTGCTGCGCTGAGTTATCCTGTTCACAGGCCTTTGCTTGGGTTTGACAAATCAGAAACTGTAGCAATTGCCAGAAAAATCGGAACATACAAGGTTTCAAGCAAAACAGCAGGTGGATGCACTGCGGTTCCTTATTCGCCTTCAACTAAAGCCAAAATGGAAGATGTTCTAAGGGCAGAAGAAAAACTGGACATCGACAAGATGGTTGATCGGTCGATGGAATCTATCAAGATTGTTGAATTGGACTAGTCTTTGGCTTGTTTTTGTTTAAGCCAGTTTTCTGTTCCAACCTTTTTTCTTTGCACAAGCTCATTTCTTCTGGCAACAAGCGCTTTTTGTGCCTCTTCATCACTTAATGATGGGTCGCGGAGTTCGTTGAATGTTTGGCATGGCAGTTCGCTGCATAATCCGCAGTGCTCTAACTGTTTTGTGTTCACGCAACAGTTGTACAATGGGCAGGCTTCAACGTTCATGAGTTTTGTCCAAAACGGTTTTCCTTTTTGTTGTCCGCATCCTTGGCATTTTGTTTCTAAATGTTCACAGTTTCCGCAATACAGTCCACAAACCGCTGCTAAACTTGTGTCTACCATGTTACTTTTTCCTGCAATTGCATAAATTAATAATACCTGTTCTGCTTATTTGGCTTAAATCCTTTGGGTGGAAAAAATGGAGTTTAAAGACTGCATAAAATTTGCTAACGACAACCCCATGACCTACGTTGCAACATTGGATGGCAACCAACCCCGTGTCCGAGGGTTCATGATGTGGTACGCCAACGAGTCCGGGTTCTATTTTCACACAGGCGCCACAAAACCCGTGTATAAACAGATGAAAGCAAACCCGAACGTTGAGTTGTGCTTTTATCATCCTGACGAAAAAGGCGGAGTCATGATGCGAGTAGCTGGCGCTGTCGAATTCATAGACGACAAAAAACTGCGAGGCAAACTAGTCGAAGAACGCCAATTCTTGAAGGCTTGGGGATTTACCGCTGAAAGCTCTGATTTGATTATTTTCAAAGTTTCCAAGGGCGAAGCATACTTTTGGACTATGGAAACCAATTTTGATGCTAAGAAAGCGATTAAATTTGGTTAAGAAATTAAGCTCGCAAAAACCTACAAAACTTCTTTTGTTACGGCAATAAAACGCCATCTACTGGATGTGGACTCATGCGTGTGCACAGACGGTCCACAATGTTTCCACCCTTCGACATACGTTACATCTGTATTGGGTCATATAGCCTGACTCTTTTTCCATTTCCATTTCAGAATGACAGTTAGAACATTTCACTTGTTTTCACCTCCGGTTTTCAAGATTTTTTTGATGTTTTTATTTTGATTCACGTGATTATGTGCAAAATGGATGATTTATCCCTATACCATATAATCTATATAGACTCTATATTTTTGGACCTAGTTTATAGTCCCAAAACTATTGTAACATGACGCATATATGCTTCGTGAACGCCTAATTTTTATTTGAAATTTAGCTCAAAACTTATCGGAACATCTTCTCCCCACGACTGCCTAAGCGGACAAATCTTTTGCGCAATCTGGTAAACCTTGTTAGCTTTTTGTCTTTCACGGTCGTTGTTGGTTACTAAACCGATGTTCATCACAAAATGAATGTGCGTAAAAATCAGTTTTTCCAGACCTTCAACATGCATTGTAACCTTGGCTTTGGTTTCTAAACTTGTTAGTCCAAGTTTCGAGTTCCCCGCTACCAGCAAAAAGATTGTGTTCATGCATGAAGCTAACGATGCTGCAAATACTTCTTCGGGGACGCAGAATCCTGCTTTTCCGCCAAATTCTGGTGGTGGGCTGACGGTGGCGATTGTGTTGCCTTTTACTGATAGGTCGCATTCGGTTCCGCCTGTCCATGTTGCTGTTCCATCAAAAACCATTTCAGGCATAAAACAAACCCAACAATAGTTAGG
>JAOZIC010000032.1:13071-14774 GCA_026014605.1 Candidatus Bathyarchaeota archaeon | reverse complement strand
ATTGTAGTTATTTGGAAAATGTTACCGTAACGTTTATAGTACAACAAAGGTTATGCATCGTCCATATCAGTTGCACATTTTGGAGGTTCTAAAACGAACAAACCGCGAAAAGCTCACCTCTGGATTGTCGCCACGGCAGCATTAATCCTGTTATTGTCGAATTTTGTTTTTGTAAGTGTCCAAGTAAACACTGTTAACGCTCAAAGCGACAACCAAACTAATACCCAAAACATGCTGCAGTTTGAGTGGCCCCAAATTTGTGGCGGGTCTGGCACTTCACGGTTTTCTGCAGGTCCAGCTCCTTCAACATCGGATATTCTTTGGAAAGCCAACATAACTAACATTCAGAGCTTCATAACAGCCTTTAATGGCATGGTTTTTGTTTGCTCCGATAGCGCGGTTATCGCCCTTAACCGCGAAACTGGAAAAACTATCTGGTCAACACCAATCGACATGAAAGGAACTTGGCCCATGGTTTACAAAATCGACAGTGGCCACATGATTGTTGAGAGCACATGTTTAGACCCACAAAATGGAGATATCTTGTGGACCAGCACCTCTTTTTGTACGGACACTGGGTTGTACAACAACAACGTTTACAGTCCTGAGGAAAAAATGTTCTACATCAAAAACCTTTCCTATGTCGAAGCTTGGAACTTTTCTGACCCCTCAAAACACCCTACCCTAGAGTGGGAAACCTACGTTCTAGGCAGTGGCAGAGTTGGTTCGGGGATAAGTTATGGTGATGGAAAAGTTTTCCCGGGGTCGTTCCAGTCGGTGCAGATGGCGTTAGACGCAAAAACAGGTGAGGTTGTTTGGACTACTTTAACAAAATCGCCGATGATTTTCCAAGGTGCATATTCGGATGGAATGTTTGTTCGCGGCGGAACTGACGATAACACGATGTACTGCTTTAACGCAACAGACGGCGAAATCGTGTGGACCTACACACCAGACACGGACGGGTACTTTACAGTCGGTTGCGCAGTTGCATACGGCATGGTGTATGAACCCAACAAGGATGGAAGCATCTACGCCATAAACATGACAACAGGCGACCGTGTTTGGAGCTATCAAGGACCTGGAACCATGCTGTTTCCTGGGATGCCAACTGTTGCGGATGGCAAAGTTTACGTTACCAGTGGGCAAGATGCGTCGTTTGGTGAGGAGGTTGGTTACTCAGAATTTGTTTGTCTGGATGCTTACACGGGCGAAGCGTTTTGGAAGCTTTCGATTGAAGCCTTTGCACCAAGAGAATCTGTTGCTGTTGCGTACGGCAAACTGTTTGTAATTCCCAGTAACATAACAACCGCAATTGATTCTTTTTCAGGAAGCGAATATGATGCACATGGACAAATTTGGGCGTTTGGCAGTAACGAGCCTAGTCAAAGTTATGGTTCGTGGTCGATGTTTAGAAGTGATGCCAAGCGTTCTTCCACAGGTAATGACGGCCCATCAGAGTTGAATTTGGCTTGGAGTTACACAACTGAAGGGGCGGTGATGTCTTCTCCTAGTGTTGTGAACGGGGTTGTGTATGTTGGTTCTCAGGACATGAACGTTTACGCTGTTGACGCCTACACTGGCGGGTTAGTTTGGAAGTATCAAACCAATGGTACGATTGAGTCTTCACCCGCGGTTGTGGGGGGCAAGGTGTTCATAGGAAGTAACGACGGATACGTCTACTGTTTAGATTCCTACAGCGG
>JAOZIC010000032.1:8797-12971 GCA_026014605.1 Candidatus Bathyarchaeota archaeon | reverse complement strand
AGGTGTTCATAGGAAGTAACGACGGATACGTCTACTGTTTAGATTCCTACAGCGGGGATTTGATATGGAAAACTTTCGTCAACGGCAACTTATCGATCACATATGGTGCGGTGGTTATGTTGCGTTCGTCTCCTGCAGTTGTTGATGAACTGGTTTATGTTGGCTCAGTTAACGGCACATTGTACGCGTTAGATGTAGACAACGGCAACGTAGAGTGGAAACATGAAACCAACGGCATAATCACATCATCTCCAGTTGTAGATGGCGGCGCGGTTTATTTTGTATCAGAAGAACCAAACGAAGCAGGACTCTACAAACTTGACAAGGACGACGGAACCCTGATTTGGAGAAAACCCATCGAGTATCTGGAACCCTTCACTGGCGGAACGGATATGCAAGGCACTCCAACGGTTGCAGATGGGATGGTTTTTGTTTCAACTAACATGAGGGAGTACTACGGAGTTGACGCATCTTCAGGAGAAACCGTTTGGACATACTCGAACCCCGCGGCAACCGAGTTTATTGTGTCGTCTCCAATCTATGTGGACGGAAAACTCTTCATAGTTGACAAGTTTGACATAGCGTGCTTGGATGCAACAAACGGAGATAAACTCTGGAGCACATATTCAGGCGACGAACTGTATATTTCACCGTCTTATGCTGATGAAAAAATCTATGTTGTTACCAGTCAACGCCACATCTTCGTCATAGATGCCACAAATGGAAACGTCTTAACATATACAACAACCCCGTCCGCGAGTTGGTCATCTCCAACCCTAGTTGATGGAAGATTATACATCGGAAACAACGACTGGAACATCTACTGCTTCACCGACCCCACAGAAGACTCTTCATCTAATCAAGTAACGCCTGATTTGGTATACTTGGCAGTTATAGCGGCAGTTTTGATTGCTGTTGGTGCGGTGTTCTTTTACACACGCCGCCCAAAAACAGCAAAAGATGAATAACGCCGCCGCTTTTCAGCCAGTAAACAGATGATTTGGTTTTGTGAAAAAACAGAAAAAAGGTCGATTTCAACATACCGCTGTTATTAGTCTTCAAATATGATTGTTTCAAGGTTCCAAAAACAGCTAATCAATTGAAAAATTGACTAATGTCCGTGGTTTACTATTTCATATCCTCCACTGATTGGGTCCTGAAACGGCGGTAGATGCGGGGGATAATACGTGAAGACAATAAAAGCGATGCCCAAAACAACTAGTGCTACTAATGCGATTTTTTCTAGGTTATTTGATAACGGTTTGTAGGTTAACAGTTTGTAGCTTAGAATCTGCCCAACGACTACTGCAACAAAAAAGCTTGTTATGTCAATCACAAAGATGCTCTCCCCAGTGAATGCGGTGTACGAATAGAAGATAACAGGGATAATCGCGGTTATCGTGTATGGGACAACTGTTTTTGCGACAAAGAAGTTGTTTGTTTCTTTTCTTATCGTTCGATATTCTATAAGTGCAAACAACACTGCAGGCCAAAACCCAAGTTTGAGGTGTTCCCAAACGCTCTCGTTTACCGCAGAAAACGCTCCGACAAGTGGTTGGTTGCCTGAAAGCTCAAAAGTGAAGTGCAATATGCCTCCAAGCAGGGAAATGAAAAGCATTCCAAACAGTTCATAGTTCAAAACATGCTTTTTTGTTATAACCATAAAACCAACTAAAAATACAACGTTCATATTTGGATATAAAGTTTACATCAACAAAAAACCAAACACAAGTTAACTGTTTTTTCCACAGTTTAATATAGTTCTATTTTGTATACAAGTTTACGATAGGATTGTAATGAGTAAACAGAAGGGTCTGTTTATTATTTTCATTTTTCTAGTTTTGTTTCAAGCCCAGAATATACCCGTAGTTTTAAGCAACAATGCAAACGCAACCACCAAAGAATGGAACATGTTCCGACACGACCCAACCCACAGCGCTTGCACAACAGGCATAGGTTCAGCCCAATCTGCCAAACTTTTGTGGACATACAATACAGAAAAAATAGTAATTTCGTCCCCCGCAGTAGCTAACGGTTATGTTTTTGTTGGGGGATTGAACTGGGTTGTTTACTGTTTAAACGCATCCAACGGTGAAATGGTCTGGGAATACAAAACAGGACATGAAATATTTTCATCACCTGCCGTCCATAACAATTCAGTATACATAGGTTCAAACGACGGCAACGTTTACGCCTTCAATACAACCAACGGAACCATTTTGTGGAAAACAAATATCGGAGGCTCAGTTCAGTCTTCACCCACAATCGTAAACAGTCGCCTGTACATTGGCTCAGGAAACCACGATGTCTATTGCCTTGATACATCAAACGGAGAAATAATCTGGAAGTATCCAACCAGACTGTGTGTACACTCTTCACCAACAGTAGCAGACAGCGTGGTCTACGTCGCCAGCAGCAACTACCATGTTTATGCTATTGATGCAATTTCAGGTAACGAACTATGGCGTACACACACGGGAACGGTTGATTCATCACCAACAGTTTACAACGGCAACATCTACATCGGCTCAGAAGATGGCTTCGTTTACTCCCTGAACGCATCTACAGGCACCAAAATATGGGAGTTCAAAACCCAAAACTCTGTGTCATCATCCCCAGCCGTGGCTTATGGATGTGTCTACGTTGGCTCAGAAGACAACAACGTTTACTGCCTAAACGCATCCAATGGAAAAAAAATATGGCAAACCAAAACAGGCTACTGGGTGCACTCTTCACCCGCGGTTGCTGATGGCAACTTGTTTGTGGGCTCTGAAGACTACAACATTTACTGTCTTGACGCATTCACAGGAAAAAAGAAGTGGTCATACACAACCGAAAACTTTGTGGATTCATCACCTGCAATAGTAAACGGGAACCTGTTTGTGGGTTCAAGCGACGGAAAAATATACGCCTTAGCATTAACTGAATCAACCAGCAGCTCTGAACAAGCACAACCCTCAAACCAGTTGGCGACATCCACCATTGTTTTTGACGTGGCTGCTTGCATCATTATAGCTGCAATAGTTTTTGAAGTTGTGCGTTATGTTCACATGTCCAGAAAAAGTAAACAAAACATCGAAAAGCCAATAAACGGAAATCAAAGATTTTTTTGGATTTTAAAACACGCTGACGCTGTTTGTATTATCTCAATTTTAGCGTTTTCTACAATATTTCTTGTTGACTTGGAAGGCGGATCTCTTTGGTTGGCTGACGAAAAAGTTTACTCTCAATGCGCTTTTCACATGGTCACGGAAGGCGACTATCTAACACCGTGGGTTTTTGGCAGACTATCAATGTGGCTTGCTAAACCGCCACTTTTCATGTGGTTGATATCGTTGTCGTATCAAATGTTTGGATTTACAAACGTTGCTACAAGATTTTGGAACCCAATATTTGGTGCATTATCGTTGATTGTTATCTTTTATTTGGGAAAAAAACTCTACAACAGAACAACTGGCTTTGTTTCAGCAATAATCCTTGGAACATTCACCACATTCAATCTCTTTGCAAGACGCGCCATGACAGACGTTCCTCTAACGTTTTTTATCATGACAAGTGTGTACTTTTTGTTGCTAAACGAAACAAACCAAGGAAATAAGAAATATGCTGCATTAGGCGGCTTGTTTTTTGGTTTAGCGTTTTTGACCAAACAGATTGCAGCGTTGTTAATACCCATAATCATGGTCTTTTACTATGCCGCAACAGGTAAAGGCATCAGGTTCTTATTCACAAAACAATTTTGGCGCTATTGGATAGTTTCCATTTTGCTGGTTTCACCATGGCTGATGTACATGATACTTAGGTTCGGACCAGACTTCTGGGACACTTACTTTATTTTTTCAGGTTTTAGCCGCGCATTAAGCGTTATTGAAGAACACGGTGGAGGCTATCTGTTTTACTTTGAGTTTTTGGCAAACAAAGAAACCATATTTTTGGTGTTACTGCTACCGTTTGCAACAATGCTTTGTGCATTCAACAGCATTTTTAAACGAACAAAACAAGACACTCTGCTACTCATCTGGATGTTTACGGTACTTGGGATATTCACGTTTTCTCAAACAAAAATCGAGTGGTATATACTACCAGCGTATCCAGCGTTCGCTATAGCCATAAGCAAACTTATACATCAACTAATAACCAAAACACGATCCATATTACCATATTTCAACCAAAA
>JAOZIC010000032.1:7064-8697 GCA_026014605.1 Candidatus Bathyarchaeota archaeon | reverse complement strand
TTTTGGATTCTCAATTCTACTAAACAAGTTCATTCTACGTTCCAACTCACGGCACCAAATGCAGGAAGCATCCTCACACAAGGTTAAGGTGGGGTTTTGGGTTAACATTTCAGTCATAGATTCAATCAACGTTTCAGCCGAGGCAAGGTAAGCGTCTGCAATGCCAACTTTTCCAGATTTAAGAACCCCCATCGTTTTGAGGCGTGGAACCATTTTAGGAAGATTTCGTATGCACCCCGGAAAACGTTTTACAAACAACTTTGTGGTTCCTTGATTAGTTTTGTATCTTACTGCTTGAAAAAACGGAAACACCTTAGTTAGCCCTGCACGTTGCTGTGCTTCATGTCGTATACCGACTAAGCGGTCTCCGATTCCGATGCACAAGTATTTGCCATCAATTTTTGCCAAGTTTGAATATGGCAAAAAAGGTTCAGAACGTTCATTGTGTTCATCAGTTAGGTAATGGGCCATTTTTCCAATCGTGGCAACAGAACAAATTGGATGCGTACTCCTAGTGACCTCATTTAAGGTTCGTAATGTTTCAGGAACAAGACCAGCATAAGTGCGGGTTGAGTTAGAATCAAAAACATAGTCTTCTGGAACTGTTGCAGGCGGAAAATGGTATGTGAAAGTATTCATCATTACTGTTCCGTTTGGTCCGACAACTTCCAACAAGGCGTCGATTAATGTTTTTGGGCCACCTTTCACATAACCGATGCTTTTGAAGGACAACGTAACCGCAACATGGTCACCATCTGATAACCCAAGTGTTCTCAAATCTTTGATGATTTGGTCTTTTTCAACTACAAACGTTGGGGGTTTTGTCATTTTTTTAAACCCAAGATTTTTCTTGCTTCAGAAGGAGTTGCAATTTCCCTGTCCAGTTCATGAGCCAACTTGATTACTCGTTCAACCAGTTGCTTGTTGGTTGCCAACTGTTTATGTGGATAACTGTAGTAAATGCTGTCTTCAATTCCCACGCGAACATGGCCACCCATCAAAATTGCTGCAGCGTTGATTTGTGTTTGGAACCGACCAATACCAGTTGCAGACCATGTGCTTTCTTTAGGCAGGCAGTCAACAAGAAAAGATAGGTCTTTAATTCCCGCAGGCATAGTGCCCAAAGACCCCAGCAACAGATTGAAATGCAGTGGACATTTCAAGTGCCCTTTTTTTGCCAAATATTTTGCGGTGTTGATGAATCCGGGCTCAAATACTTCAAGTTCGGGCAGTATGCCTTTGTTGTTCATTGTTTTTGCCAAGTCAATAATGGTTTCTAACGAGTTTACACTTGGGTGTTTAGGAAAATTAAGCGACCCCATCGTTAAACTTGCCATTTCTGGATTAAGGTCTAAAACCTCGGAGCGGTGTTCAACTTGCGGAGTTACTCGACCACTGGTTGTAGCACAGATAATTATGTCGGGGCATTCTTTTTTTATTCCGCGAAAAATCTTTTCGAAAACATGGTTTTCGTGTGTGGGTTTACCTTGTGCGTCTCTTGCGTGAACATGAACAACTGAAACACCTAGCTTGTAGGCTTCGGCGGTGTCGTTGATTATTTCTTCTGGGGTTACTGGAACATATGGAGTGTCTTTTTTTGTTGGAATCATCCCAGTAGGAGCCAGTTTTATTA
>JAOZIC010000032.1:0-6964 GCA_026014605.1 Candidatus Bathyarchaeota archaeon | reverse complement strand
AAACAAAAAAGAAGGAAAGTTTGTTTTGAGTGTTTTATTCGCTGATTAGGTTTATGATTTTTTGTGCCTCCGATACCAGATAGTCGGCTTGTTCATTTGTGATCTTTTTTCCTCGTTGTGCTTCAACTTGGTTAATGAAGGCATTTAGTTTGTTCACCGCATTATGGGTTCTATTGGCTTCAAGAAAGCTTAGAGCATGTTCTAGTTTTTTGATTAGGCTGTTTTCGATTCCATGGTGCAGGTTCATTGCTTTTACATCATCAATTAACTGCTGTATCGCCTGCTCGGGTGTTGGTGCAGTCCACGGTTCAACAAGAGGATAGTTGTCCTGATTTTCTGCGTCAATAACGTATGGCGTATCCCATATGTTGTCACTTCCCGTCTCGTTCTGGTATGGACCGCTATACACGTCTATATCAGCGTAGTCGCTCCAGTAGTTGCCACCAGAAGGATAACCATCATCCCAGGTGTTGATAGAGTCTATTGTGTGGATTTGAGTTGGGTTGTCAATGAAGTTGTTGTGATAAAACTGGTTATTACTAGAAGCATTGAGAGAAACGCCGTAGAAGTAACTGTCAGTTACGTTGTTGCCAGAAAAAGTATTGAAGAATGACCCAGTGGGGTTGATTCCATGAAGATTGTCGATTATTTTGTTGCCAGAAACAGTGTTGCTGTTAGAAAACCTCATGAAAACACCTTGAATATTGGTTGCAAGAACGTTATTCTGGACTACTGAATCGTCAGTGTGTACAAGAAGGATACCCTGTCCATTGTTTGTGATGTTTACATTTTCGACAGTTATTTCTGTGCAGTTAACCAAACCAACATATCCCGCGTCAGTGGGAACCGTCAGGTCGTGCATGTTAACCCAGTAGTAGACTGGTTTGCCGTCCACTGTGTTTGAAACGTCAATGTCGTGAATGAAATCCGAGATGTTTTCTCCAGAAATACCCAAGTTCCGGAAGTTGTTAGACATAGCATTGTTGCTTAAACTGTTGTTTGAAGAAGAACTGATTGTAACGCCAAGAAAGGTGTCTGTTACATTGTTTCCAGAAAGGGTGTTGTGTGAAGAATAATAGATGGAAAAGCCACTGAGACCATTTGCTATGTTGTTTCCAGAAAGAAAGTTGTTATTAGAATAGCCCCGAACCCCAATACCAGCAAAGTTGTATTTCAAAGCGTTTTCTAAAACGGTGTTGTACGAAGAACTAACAAAGTGGGCCCCGTTGCTTGTGCTGTTTGTTACGGTGTTTCCAGAGACAACATTACTATCAGAACCTTCAGCGTATATACCATTGCCTGTGTTGCTTGCTATGATGTTTTCTGAAACTGTGTTAGTAGAAGAATTGAAGAGTTGAACGCCATTGTTGGTGTTGTTCGCTATGTTGTTTCCCAAAACAGTGTTGTACGAAGAAAAGTATAGAAATATGCCTGCGTTTGTGCTGTTTGTTATGATGTTTCCAGAAACAGTGTTGCTGTTTGAAGAAGCAAAAATATTGACGCCAATTTGGTTGCCTGTTATGCTGTTACTCAAAACAAAGTTATCAGAAGAATTCTGAATGTTGACGCCATCCCAGTTGTTGTCGTTTACCGTGTTTCCAATCACGGTGTTATTAATAGAATGGGCCTGAAACAAGATGCCATCAAATGCGCTGTTTGCTATGATGTTTCCAGAAATTGTTGTGTTGTTTGCAGCGTTATTGAGAAAGATGCCCATGTCGTTAAATGTCATGTTGTTACCCAAAACAAGGTTGTTGGAAGAAATGTCGACAATAACACCGCAGTCATTGCCTGTTATTGTGTTTCCAGAAACCGTGTTATCATCAGAATATCTATGCAGGGTAATGCCGTTGACTGCGTTGTTTGTTATGGTGTTTTCTGAAATGGTGTTGTGTGAAGATTCAACAAAAAAGATGCCATCCACGTTATTGTTTGCAATAGTGTTGCCGTAAACGGTGTTGCCAGAAGACCCGTGGATAGCAAGGCCATCAGCGTTGTTGTCTGTTATCGTGTTTCCAGAAATGTTGTTGTTTGAACCATCAACTAAAATGCCACTCTCTCCGTTGTATGTTACGTTGTTACCCGAAACAAGGGTATACGAATCTCTGACATGAATCGCATCCCCGTTGTTGTTTGTCACTGTGTTCTCGACGAAGGTGTTGTTGGGTCCAGCCACATCGATGCCAGTGGTGTAGTTTGATATAGTGTTGCCTTGAAGTGTGAATCTGCTGGTAAGTTCTCCGACGGAAACGCCAGAAAAAATTGTGTTCCCAGTTATGATGTTGTTGCGGGCTACGGTTTCTGAACAGTTTCCAGAAACGATTAGTCCATATGCGTTATCGGTCATGCTGACGTTTTCTATTACGGAATTAACTAGGTTGTGGCATATCATGCCGTTAAAATTGTTTGTCAGGGACAGGTTACCTACTGCTATGTTAGTGGAGTTTACAAGGGCAAGGAATCCCACGTTTGGAAACGTGGTGGAGTCTATGGTTAGGCCGTTTTGATTGATTAGATAATAGACGGCTTTTCCGTCAACAGTGTTTGAGGTGTCGATGTCTTGCAGAGAGTAACCGTTTTGACCGCATATGACTCCGAAGTTGGTGTTATTATCGGTCATGTTGTTGTCTGTTAGGACATTGTTTTGGGACCAAAGAAGAAAGATGCCGATACCGCCGTTGTTTGTCACGTTGTTTCCAGAAACATTGAGGTTAGAGGATCGTGACATCCACATGCCACTACCGTTGTTGTCTGTTACTGTGTTTTGTGAAACAGTGTTATAGTTACAAAAATCTTGAAAGAAGACTCCAGTAGATGTGCTGTTTGTTATGATGTTTCCAGAAATAGTGGAATACGAAGTGTTGTAGAATTGGATGCCATTGTCGCCGTTTTGGATTGTGAACCTGCTGATTTCAACGTTGTCTGAGACGCTAACGCTAACAACAGTAGAGCCTCCACCGTCGATTATTGTTGTTTCCTTGTTTTCTCCAGTTAACGTCAAATTGTCCTTGCCAATCAAGACGTTCTCATAGTATGTTCCTGCTCTAACGTATACTGTGTCTCCGGGGTTTGCTTCATCTACTGCTTCTTGTATTGTTGAAAAATCGTCGGGAACAGTTATCGTCGCAGGTTGACTTAAAACAAACTGAGCGTTAAAAGTTACAATCAAGGTGCTGATTAAGAAAAAACTGCAAAAAAACGCAATAAACTCTTCAAATTTAATCTTTTACTCCCCCTTTTCATATTAATTATAACAGTTGAATATTTAAAACTGTGTCTCAACACCCCCCACAAAAGACAACAGTTCAACACCCAAAACAACAAACAAGGAAAAACGTTCACACGACCAAGCTACGAAAAAACAACAACATGGTGCGGGGGGTGGAATTCACACCCACGAATCCTGCGCCTTGTGCTTTTGTTCTGTATTGCCTGAACGTTTTGGGCTAAATGCAACTGCTAGTTGATGTGCACCTTCTTTTCGTTAGTCTTGTTGTTTTTCTCTGGAGCATTGAATTACAAATTCGGTGATGTTTTCTATTCCAGAAACTTTTTCGTTCAGTTCTTCTCCAGACAACCCATTTTCTTGAATTGCAGGGTCAAAGGGGATTTGTGCGATTACCCGCGTTTTGCCGAGCTGATTTATCATTTTAACGGCGTGTTTGTCGTTGATTTTGTTGAGTATGAAGTAGACGGTTTTGCTTGCTTCGCCTGCCATTGCACAGGTTTTTTCGGATAATCTAAGGGATTCGTAGGATGGGTCCAAAACCATCAGAACAACATCGACACCAGTTGCCACTCCTCGGGCGAGATGTTCTGTTCCAGCTTCTGTGTCAATTATTGCAACATCTGTTGGTGCAAGGTCTAGTTGGCACACGAAATCTTTGGCTAGTCCTCCCATGGGGCAGGCGCATCCTTCCTCAAAGTGGTGCACTTTTCCGATTTGCATCAGGTACAGGTTGCCTTTCTTTGTGACGCATTCGCTTGGAATTTCGTCTATTGTCCATGATTCGTCGAGTACGATGATTGGCTGCCCAGCATTGTATGCAGTTAATTGCATATTCAGGATGGCGCCTTTTCCGCCAACTTTATCCATGAGTGGTTTAGGGTCTTCCATGCCAAGCTGAGTACTGAGCCCATAGTTTGACTCATCCGTGTCTACGACTAGGACTCTGTATCCTCTGGCCAACAGGTCTTTTGCAAGTAACGAGGAGATGGAGCTTTTTCCACTGCCGCCTTTCCCACAAATCAACACCTTCACTTTTTTCACCTTTTTCGTGTATTTTGGTATGAAGATTTTTGAAAATAGTAACACGGGCGCCCTTTATAACTATTGCTATTTCGACATGTTGAAATAGATATATTTGACTTTTGGACAAAAACTGACTGATACTTCTTTAGCGGAAAGGTTTATAGCCACAGATATCAAGTATGTCTATATCGATATATTTGGTTGTGGTGACATGATTAAAGGCTTACTCAAAATGTGCATGCTAAAAATAATCTCCATGAAAAACGTCAGCGGATACCAAATCATCAAAAGAGTTGAAGTGCTAACCGGCGAAAAACCCAGCACAGGATCAGTTTACCCCCTGCTGAAGTCCATGCAAAACGAAGGGTGGGTAATCGGAAAAAAGGCAGGCAACAAGACACTCTACGAAATCACGGATAAAGGAAAAGAAATCATCCAGAAACATGACGAATTGAAAGAGCAAATCTCTCAAAAAGTCCGCGAATCCATCCTACTGGCTCACAACACCTTCGAAGACTTCACCGTAGCACTATCCAAAGACTTCCACGTCGCATTCGTTGAAAACTTGGACATCCTCAGCCCACTCATCAGCGAAATTTCTAGGCTTCAGGCAACGGGCATGGACACGGACAAAATCAAAGAAGTAGTCTCTAAAGCGAGAGATGAACTGCAAAAACTGACGTAAAAGCGCCTGAGGTAAACCCGACTCTATTTGAAATGCGCTTGAAAGCGTTATTCACGCATAGTTGGGGACAGAGACAATGAAGGAAAACTTGGACACCAATAGAAGCAAGCGAAGTCGACTTGGCATTTCTCCTAACCTTTTGATAGCCATGACAGTTTTCATAGACATGACAGGCTTCGGGATGGTGATTCCTCTCATCCCCTTTTACGCAGCAACATTCAACGTCGGAGCATTCTGGATTGGAATACTCACCGCCGCATTTTGCGTGATGCAATTCATTTTCTCGCCGATATTAGGACGGTTATCAGACAACAGGGGAAGAAAACCGATTCTCGTAGCATCTATTCTTGTTTCCAGCATGAGCTTCATTCTTTTTACAGTAGCAGACTCCTTTGCGTTGCTTCTTCTCTCCAGAATAGTTGCGGGGATAGCAACAGAGGGAGCTGTAGCACAAGCCTATATCGCGGACATAACGGACACAAAAGAAAGAACCAAAGGACTTGGCAGAGTAAGTGCAGCTCACGGAGCAGGACTGATAATTGGACCGTCCATCGGAGGCTCACTAAGTATCTTCGGTTTCTGGGCGCCCGGAATCGCAGCCGTCACATTAACCCTGTTGAATCTCCTGTTTGTTTCCTTCTTTCTACCAGAAACCATAACTCACAGGCAACCAAACAAAAAAGCGGGCACTTTAGAGTACTTCTACAAGCTCCCAAAAAACATGAAAGAAATGTTCTCGCGACCCCAGATAGGGCTGGTGTTAACGATTTTCTTCATTCAAGGAGTTACCCATTCAGCAATTCCAGTTATTTTGCCATTACTTGGCTCAACTCTTTTCGGGTTTGGAACAGTGGAAATGTCTTACCTGTTCATGTATATTGGATTAACCGAAATCGTGTTGCAAGGATTCGTAATCGCAAAAGTTGCGCAAAAACTTGGCGACGCCAAACTCATTGCAGCAGGAACATTTCTCATGACTCTGGGAATGTTGACTATGTCTCTGACCTCAAACTTTTTTGTCTTCATGACTTCCGTTACCATGGTAGCATGTGGCATAGGAACCCTGTTGACGGCGGTCAGAAGTTATGTTTCCAAAAGAAGCACCGCAACCGAACAAGGAAACAGTATGGGGATACTTAACTCGGTGTCAAGCATGGGAACAATTCTGGGACCGCTCATCGGCGGCTTCCTCTTCGACTTTTCAGGATTAACAGCACCGTTCCTTCTAAACGCAGCCATATTGACGGCGGCATTTGCGTTCAGCATCAAAATAATCCAGAACACCACAAAAGACAGGGAGGAAACGCTCCAAAGTGAATAACGACATGGGCAACAGATGGAGCCTCAACATTGATGAACTGAAAGGGCGTAGACACGGCAAAAGCAGCTACCACATGCATGACCCCCAACATGTTTTCAGGGAACTCAAACTCAAAGAGGGCGACCATTTTCTTGATTTGGGTTGTGGACGAGGCGATTATGCGTTGCATGCTTCAGGAATTGTTGGCGATTCTGGACGGGTATACGCCTTAGACAAGTCAAAAGCATTGGTCGACGGCTTAACAGAGCGGGCTGATTCTGAAGGAGTCAACAATCTCTTCAATGTTGTTTCGGACATTACCAGTCCACTGCCAATAGACGACAACTCCGTTGACGTTTGTTTCATGGCTACTGTACTCCATATAATTGGTCTTGCTAAAGATGGGAAAGCGTTATTCGGCGAAATCTATCGAGTATTGAAAACGGATGGGCAACTGGCAATTATTAACTGCAAAAAAGAAGTTCAGCCGTTTGGTCCGCCCCTATACATGCGTTTGTCGCCAGCAGAAGTCGAAGACACACTGAAACAGCACGGTTTCGAAAAAACAAGCATAGTTGACTTCGGATACAACTACATGATAAACTTTCAGAAACAAAAGGCAACTTAAACAATTGGTGCGGGGGGTGGGATTCGAACCCACGAACCCCTACGGGACAGGCTCCTGAAGCCTGCGCCTTTGACCTGGCTCGGCGACCCCCGCTCCTTT
>JAOZIC010000017.1:11500-14974 GCA_026014605.1 Candidatus Bathyarchaeota archaeon | reverse complement strand
TTGGCGTAGCTGGAAACATTGCCCAAATCTATGTCCAATCCAACTGAATTCTTGTTTTTACCATTAAAAACGTCCTCTAACAATGTCAAAACATCTGCCAAACGTCGGTCAGGCTCTTTAACTTCTTCAACTGAGCTATCCTTTGGTAACCTTCTGAATATGCGATTCATGTCCAGTTCTTTACCAGAAAAAATGGTTGCTACAACTTTGTTGTCCTTTAATGCTGTTCCATACCAGTTTTTTCCCCTTTTTTGGTAGCAGACCTTTATCATTGTAAAACACTTTCCCGTTGAAGTTAGAACTTTTTGAGCATGCCTCTTTTTCTTACGTACTTGTCTGTTAAATGGAAAACAAATACTCCAAACAAAATCCACACTACACACAACGCTGATAGGTGTAAAAAGACGTTGCCGACAACTTCTGGAACATAATCGTATATCAGAAATGTTCGCATACCAATCAAAGCAGGCGCAGTTGGAAATAGTGCCGCAGCTTGTTGTGCGATTGTTGGAAGCACAGTTAACGGGTACGCTACGGGGGACAGAATCGTCATTATGCTGTAGAGGCTGTCAGAAACTATCCATCCCTCTTTTAGAATCAGGCTTAATGCGGAGATTAGTATCCCAAAACCGTAGAGCGCAAGTAACATCAACGCAAAAATCACTAAAGACGGCAAGATTCCTTGAATATTCAGGCCTATTCCAAACGTGACGTAAATGAACGCAAACTGAATTAGTGTGCCAATGCCCTGATGAACCGTGCTGTGCAGTGCCATGCCTAATACTTGTCCTAAACGGCTGGCGGGAGTAACATAGATTGCTTCTAAGGTTCCGAACCATTGTTCTCTTCTCATGCTAAAACCCATAGCCCACACCGCTGTTCCGATAAAGCCCATCATGATGTAGCCCGTGAAAATGTACGCAACTGCATCTCCAGTTCCAACAAGCTCTGCCAAGTTTTCGCTGTACGTGCCACCAATCAAAACAAGACCATACAAAAGGTAAGGCAGCATGAAAACAACTGGCGAAATCAGTTGACGCACAAAACTAACAGGATAAGCAAAATCAATCTTCCAAGCCTTGATGTTGGACTCCCAAATTGCCCTAAGCTCAGCTTTCAGGTTGGCAAAGTTAAACCCCGCTGGACATTTGACTTGTTTTAGCTTGTGATTTTTTTTGTTTTTTGTCAACCTGCTTTTTCTCCTTAGTACTGGCTGATTGTTCCCGATTTTTTGGTTTTATTTTCCATCCAGTTAAACGTGTAAATGCCCGCAATTATCAAAACAGCATCGATGACCAAGAGCGCAAAGACCTCAAAATACATCGCAGACAGTGGTGTTCCAATCAACATTATGGCTCTTACTATGATTAACGCGTATGTTAATGGGATTAGTTTGCCAAAGGCTTGCGCCCAAGACGGTAAACTTTCAAGTGGATATCTTACTGGCGAAAAAACGTAGAAGACGTATCCTATGGTTTCTGAAACGTCATGAGATTGTTTGTACAATAGTGAGAACGCGGCTAGGACTAATGAGAGTCCATATAGTCCCAGTATTAGTAGAATTACTATCAGAAATACGGGAAGCATTACTCCTAATGATATGTTCATTCCAAACAGAATTGTAGAAATCGTAAGCTGACTTACCGCAAATATTGTGCTGGACAGGCTTTCGCTTAATGCTTTTCCAATAAGAACATACGCTTTGTTAGTAGGCGACACAAGAATATAGTCAAGTGTTCCTTGCAGAGCTTCGCGTCTTATGCTTTCTCCCATGCCATACAACAAGGTGTTAACGTAGCTGTTCAAAACCGAGCCAATCACAATGAATGGAATGAACTCTTCACTGCCCGTGATTAATCCAAAACTTGGACTCTGTAAACCCCCGACAAAGGCTTGTCCTTGAAGTATGAACGGGATAAACCAAAAAATTGGAAACACTGCCCAAAACACGATAATAATTCTGTATGCCAGCAAAAACTTGAGATTTTTAACTACCTCATTCCAGACGACAACCAAATTACTGCGAAAATTAGACTGCTGAACCCCGCCTTGTAACATTTACCTGCTTGTGCCCTCCGAAAGCTTCGTACCAGTCAATTTGATAAAAACGTCCTCAAGCGTGGGCACACAAACGTTCAAACAACCTATTCGAATATTCCTTTTTCTTAGTGCGTCAACGACCGTTCCAACACTATCTTCTGCTGTTCCACCAATAATTTTGAGTCTGGACTGGTTTCCTTCATCTTCGTTGCCGGGAATAAGTTTCACAACTTCTGCGTCTGGCAAAACAGAACGAACATACCCTTCAATGTCTGCTGGTGGACTGTAAACTGCAACTTCCAAAACTTCTTTTTCTTTCACCATAGCTTTGAGCCTGTTAGGAGTGTCCACCGCAACAACACTGCCGTTGTTAATGAATGCCACACGGTCACATAGTTTGTCTGCCTCTTCCATGTAATGAGTGGTCAAAAGAACTGTTTTTCCATCTACTTCTGAAAGCGCTTTAATCTGTTTGCGAAGCTGCCGCGCAAAACCGGGGTCTAAACCTAATGTCGGCTCATCGAGCAACAAAATCGGAGGGTCATGTAGTAGTGCTCGTGCAATAGCAATTTTTTGTCTCATGCCTGTGCTGTAGTCTTCTAGTCGTTCGTCGGCTCGGTCAGAGAGTTGAAACATGTTAAGCAGTTCTTCAATTCTGTTTTTTGCTTGTTTTTTAGGCATCTTATACAACGAAGCAAAATACATCAGATTGTCTCTGGCCGTGAGCTTCCAATACAGAGTTCTTTCTCCACCCACAACCATACCCAGACTTGCTCTGACCATTGCGGTTTCTTTTTGAATATCAAAACCGTTTACCTTGGCGGTGCCTTCGTCTGGAATCAGAATTGTTGACAAACATTTGATTGTTGTAGTCTTTCCTGACCCATTTGGTCCTAGAAGTCCAAAAAGCTCTCCTGGGCGGATTTCAAGGTTAAGGTTATTTAATGCAACTGTTACGTTGTTTTGTTCTTGTTGCCTGTTTTTGTTTTGGTCTTGTCGTAGAAAACCTAGAATTCCTTTGTGTCTCTTTTTTGCGTATCTTTTTGTTAGATTTATTGTCTGAATGCTGAAAACTTCGTTTTTTTCGTCGTTAACCACATCTTATGCCCCAAGCAACCGGTTTCTTAACGTTACGCTATGTCTTGCAGATAAGAAGCACTTGCAACGTTTATAAATTTGATACAATAAGCCGAAACAGCATGTGAATTTTCAGATATGTTTCAACGTTTATAACAGATATAAATCAGTCCGAACAAATACTGGTTGGAGCTGCTAGCAATGAGCAATATAGTTTCTAAAACAGTATATTTTGAAGACCCTGGTCCAAAAAACACAGACGAAACCTTGAAACTGGCAAAAGACCGTGCTGAAGAACTCGGCATCAAAAACGTTGTTGTTGCTTCAAATAGTGGAGAAACAGGTGTAAAAGCTTCC
>JAOZIC010000017.1:0-11400 GCA_026014605.1 Candidatus Bathyarchaeota archaeon | reverse complement strand
TAATTTATCCAAACTATAATTTATTAAGACACAAGATTTAATACATAGGTCAGTTTTTCTACTGTATAGGAGAACTCCAATGCAACACATCAAGCGCTTTAATGAGAGAGTTTCGTCTGCATTATCGTCCGCTGGCAATATTTTTAAAAAGCAAAAACTAAAAGCAATTCCTCCTGCACCCCCACCAAAACCCCTGCCAAGAGGGTATAAAATAGTTGAAAGGTATCCACTTTACGAACCTTTTGCACATGCGGCAATTGCACGAAACCCATTAACTGGTGAGTACAAGTACGTTCTAGACGAACTTCGTTTAGATATTCTAGAACGAAACGTGTACGACAGAATATTAGACATTCTCCTAGCTGAAATTGCTTCACCAGATGAAGAAATAGAAGACCCAAGGCAATTCTTCGTAACTGAAGCCGAAAAAATTGTAGGAAAATACCGAATCAGCCTAGGTTGGCTACCTGACGTTTCGTGGTCCAAAATCCTTTACCACGCCCAACGAAACTTGGTCGGTTTTGGTAGAATCGACGCTCTAATGCGCGACCCAAATATTGAAGACATTTCCTGTGACGGTGTTGAAAAACCCGTATACGTTTGGCACAGAAGATACGAAAACCTTGAAACAAACTTGGTTTTCCATGACGACCAAGAAGTAGACGACGCCGTAGTAAAACTAGTCCACATGGCTGGAAAACACGTCAGCTCAGCCTTTCCAATTGTAGACGCTTCTTTGCCCGGAAAACACAGGCTCGCCGTCTGTTACAGACGAGAAGTAACACCTTTCGGAACCGCGTTTACCATCCGAAAATTCCGAGACGACCCATACTCAATCATCGACCTAATCAACCTTGGCACTCTATCCGAAAAGATGGCTGCATATTTCTGGACTTGTCTAGAAAACAGAGCCTCTTTGATGGTGTTAGGTGGAACAGCTTCAGGAAAAACAACTTTCCTCAACGCTGTAGCCTGTTTGCTCAAGCCTGGTAGCAAAGTAATCACTATCGAGGAAACTGCCGAGCTTAACCTGCCGCACGAAAACTGGGTCTCACTCATCGCGAGAAGAAGTTACGGTCTAGGAGAAAACCTGACTGGAGAAGTAACACTATTCGATCTGGTCAAAACCTCGATGAGGCACAGGCCAGATTTGATTGTAGTAGGCGAGATTCGAGGTAGCGAAGCCTACACCTTGTTCCAAGCGTTAGCTACTGGTCACGGTGGTATGGCTACGATGCACGCCGACTCTATAGACTCTGCAGTCAAACGGTTAATCCAAAAACCAATGGATATTGCACCTGCTTACATGCCTTTGATGAATATTGTTGTTTCAATTCGACGTGTTCACTTGCCTCAATCCAAAACTGGGGAGATGACCGCTTACAGGCGAGTACTTTCTGTTGACGAAATTGCAGACTACGAAGATTACAGAAACACCTTCACTTGGAGAGCCGCTGGAGACTTCCATGATGCTTCACTCAAAAATGGTATCATGCTAGATTCAATCTGTGAAAGCCGCGGTATGACTTGGGATGAATTGAATGAGGAGATTGACCGCCGAGAAAACGTGTTGCGTTGGATGAGACAACGTAACATTAGAAGCTACAAAGATGTTGCAGGGGTAATCACTGAATACAACGCCAAACCTAAGGAATTCTACGAAAAGGAGGTTCTAGCGGATGCCCCTATTAAAAACGCTTGAGGGCGTCTCCTTCCGCCTTTTTGGTGGAATTGCACCAAAGTTCCTGAGCGGAGTTTTCGAATTCAAAGAACATCTCTCAAAAGCAGGCATCAAAATCTATCCTGAAACTTACATCTCTTTGATGCTACTAATCGCTACACTTACTATACCAGTTACTGTTGTAGCACTGGTTTTGATATACTTCACAAGAATTATTTTCTTAGTATTTTTGGTACCAATGCCCATCTATGTAATGATCGGGTTTATGGTTGCTCCTAGCTCAAGGGCTAGTGAAAGATCTAGTGCTTTAGAGCGGGAAATGCCATTTGCGGCAACATATGTTACGGTCATGGCGTCCGGTGGTATACCGCCTTACATGAGTTTTAAACGGCTTACAGATGTAGAGTTACTACCTGCTACACGTAAAGAAGCCAGAGGCCTAATCAGAGACGTCGAAATTTTTGGTGTAGACCCTCTGAGTGCTCTGGAAAACGCCGCAAAATACAATCCATTAGACATATTCCGAGACTTCATTTCAGGATACGCATCCACCGTCATTATTGGTGGTGACGTTATTCACTTCCTAGAAACAAAGGCGCAAGAAATCTTCAAAGCAGGTTCCATGAGAGTTAAAGCTGCAGCCGAACGAATGGGAATGTTGCTTGAATCATTTATTATTGTAATGGTTCTGATGTCGCTTTGTTTCTACATCCTGTTCAGCGTAGAATCTATATACAGTACAGGCATGGACATGGGCTCAAGCGTAATCTTGTATACTTACGTATTCACTCCGTTGCTTTCTATTGTGTTCTTGTATCTTGCTCATGGTATGCAACCAAAAAGCCCAATCACTGAAATGCGACCATACAAAGTCTATGCCATATCTTCAGCGGTAGGTGTTGCGCTTCTGTTGTTGTTTACTGGTGTTTTTGGTATGGTAGCAACTCCGCTCGAAGGATTTGTTGACTTGCCAATTGCAGTTGCAATTACCTTGATAGTGTCTGTTGTTCCTCCTGCTATGGTGCACCAAAAGATTGCTGGTCGCAAAGCAAGTATTGAAAGGGGAATATCCAACTTCCTTAGGGACTTAACCGAAACCCGGAAGACTGGTCTTTCTCCAGAAGCTTGTATCTCCAATCTGTCTGAACGAGACTACGGCGCATTCACTAAGGAACTTCAGAAAATGTCCTCTGACATTGGCTGGGGTATTCCTATGCGTAACGTAATCATGGATTTCGTGAAGAAGACACGCAGTTGGATGTCCCAGATTGTAATGTTCTTGCTCTTGGAAGCAGTTGACGTCGGTGGTGGAACTATATCCATGATCGAGTCACTTGCCCGTTTCAATAACATGACTCAAGAAATTGAGAAAGAAAAGAAAATGAGTGTCCGACCATACATGATCATGCCCTACTTCGCGGCAATATTGCTCGTAGCAACAACATTGATGACCCTTCTGTTCACTACAAACACTATTGCTATGGGTGGGGAAACTACTGCCTCTTCTGCAGACACAGGATTCCTTCAACTGATCTTCACTGTGTCCGTAATTACACACTGTTACTTGATCGGGCTCGTCTGTGGAAAAATCAGTGAAGAATCCCTAGCTGCAGGCTTTAAACACTCAGCCTTGCTGGTTCTCATCGCTATCGTTGCCTCAAAAGTTGTTCCACTGTTGTTGGCGCCAGAAACTGCAACTTGAGGATAAAAAGGAGAAAACCGTAATGTTGTTCAAAGTTAATAAAAAGCGCTCAAAAAACAGGGGCATAAGCCCCGCAATCTCTTCAGTAATTATGACTGGAGCAATGGTTGCTATACTGAGCGTCACCTTGGTTTTTGCTAACAACTTTTTGTGGGACAGAGTTGCAGAAGGCGACTTTAATTCTTCAAAACAGTTGATGCAAACCATAGGACTGCAAATCGACGATGTCGCTTGGACTGAAGGGCGTACCGAGACCACAAATTACGCAACCCAATATGGTAACGTGGTGATTAGACCTGCAACCGTGAACTACACAATTTCAGTGGAAACTTCGACATCATCAATCAAGTTCTCGAATAAAACAGGGATTATCATGTTTAATCTTCCAACTTCAAGTTATACTATTACTGATGGTTACTGGGAAAACATCTTTCCACGCCAAAACGATTCACTTACTTTGAGTGGCACTTCTGCTCCTGTTGCACGAGTGTTTGCTGTAGAAAAAGTACCAATGAGTGACGGAAACTACATCCGTGTTGTTGTTGTCCCTGCGGTACGTGTTCTTCACTCATCTATCAACACTTCGATCAGTTCAACACATTACATTAGAATGTATCTTCCAGTTCTCACTGCGGGTTCATCCCCACGATTAACTGATACAATTACATTATCTGGTAAGTCGCTGCAGGCGTACACAATAAGCGATGTTGAAAGTATCAACGTAGCTGTCAGTTTTGATGCTGGGTCTGATTTTGATTCAGCTTTCTTCAATTTCTCATTTGACTCCGAAGACCTCTCAATTCCTGGTGGAGACGTTGTTTTGGAGCTTTACTTAAGCGAGGTGTCAGTTGCGTTTGGAATTAACTAATGCTGACAAAAGTAGAGGAGAGTCTTCATAGTGGTAAGCGTTACGATAGAATACGTCATCTTAGTTCCTCTGCTTTTCACGCAGGTTATAGTATTTCCATTGGTTGCTAGCACAATGACCAACAGCTGGCAAGACTCGCAAAGAGATGTTGCCTTGCAGGAAATTGCAAACCATATGGCAAGTACTATTCAGCAGCTTTATTTGACTGTTAATCAGGACGAGATTTTGACAGGAGATATTACTCAGGTTTTAACTCTTCCTGTTACTGTTTCTTCTTATCCTTACATTGCAACAGGTTCGCTTAGCACATCAAGTGATCCCGACGCAGCTAAAGTCCTAACTGTTACCTTAACTTTGGATGAAGTTGATAACACTGTTACTGCAGCAGCTGTGCTTGGTCCTAATGTGTTTTGGGCAGACTCCACTTTCCGAAGCACTGCATCTAACAATGTTATTGAATTGAACAAAGCGTCAGATGGTAATCTGACATTTTCGTTTGGAGGTTGATCAAATGGCAGGAGCAACTATAGACCACATGATTTCACTGACAATTCTTGTCGCTGCGTTACTAATAGCCATGATGAGCTTCAACCAAATGTTCAGTTCCGCGGTTGCATACGAAACCAACACACAAGTCGCCACAAAAGCAATGGACATAATGAACACTTTGTGCCTTTCACCTGGAAGCCCAACAGATTGGGGCGCAACAAACGAAACAGTCTTAGGTTTTGGTCTTCAAGACCCCACAGTTGGAGGATATGCTCTTAGTCCCTATTCTATAATGAGACTAAAAACAGCACAAACTGACAGTCAATTAGTTTACTATCCTGGAACGGATTTGTATTACAACAACGTTACCTCAACCTCTGGATATACAGCACTCACTCCACTTGGTGACTGCATTAACTACACTACTGCTTCAGAACTCTTAGGGATAGACGGTTCATACGGGTTCAATATTAATATTCAACCAACATTGGCTGTTGAAGTTACTCCTGTTTCAACTAAGCCATTGGTTCTTAATGTTGCAGTTCGTGGGTCGGGACTACCCTTGAGTGGAGCTATTGTGAACTATCATTTATTGGAAGTTGACACCAAGCTTGGTCAATTTCCTTATATTATCCCAATTTCTGATGAGACCATAACTGGTCCCTCAGGTTCAGTAAATATAACCTTCCCTGATGTAATGGAACTTGAACCTACTTACACGTTTACTGCATATGTAAACGTCGGTGGAGTTACTGGTGTTGGGTATTATACTCACAACACTGCTGATGGAGACCTTTCCTACATTACTCCACTTATTCAAGACTATGATAATGGAACAATACTGATTGCCCATAGCTGGGATATCTTTCAAGACGCGGGAATACAAGCTGAAGTCAAATTCAATGCTACATTCTATATTTTAACTTCAGACTTCGAATTACAACCTGTTCCGTTGGATGCTAGTGACCATCTAAATTGGGGTTCTAATGACTACTTCGTAACCTACATTCCACCATCTGAAACGGGATTTTTAGTTATTTCATATTTGAAGTCTGCCGTTGAAATGGGCAGTATTATGATGCCTTGGGGTGTTGGGTCTCTCGGAGTAACCACTTCTTTTGGAAGCAGTGTAGACTCTTATGGGTCTGATTTTGTTGCCACTGAAGTAAGACTGGTTACTATTGATGGTATTTCGTACCGTGTACAAGTGTCTACTTGGAAGTTGGGGAATTAGGTGGTGATTGGCCTTGATGCGAACTGTTGAAGTTTTGTTTGTGATTCTCATCCTGTTGAGTGCTTTTGTTATCACGTCACAGTTTGCTGTTTTGCCTACTCCCCGTCAAGCTTTTGGAACAAATTTGCGTGAGTTGTCTTCATCTACATTGGATAGTTTGGATACACAAGGAATTCTAAGCAAAACAATATTTAGTGATTCTATGGATGATTGGGCTGATCTGCAAAAGGCGCTTTCTGCTTCGCTTCCGCCAAACATAGTTTACAATCTTACAGTGTACGATATTGTAACTGGTTCTAATGGCGTTGTTACATATGATTTAAACAAATCAATTTCGGATGCACCTTTTACATTGGATTCGGATGCTGCATCGTTACTTGTTACTTCGCCAGACGTAACTTTCACTCAAGACCCACAAAAAATTGGGGAAAGTTCTGGGGAAAGTACAACCTTGTATATTCTGAACTGTAATGACGCTAACGGATGGTGGATTACTGGTTATACTAGTCAAACTCTTGCTGTAGATTTCTATAATCTGTTGTCTCCATATTTTACTACTACAATTCTTGTGAACAGCACAGTGGAATTAGATGACCTGTTAAGCGGTAAAGTGCTTACTTCTGACCCTAACGAGGCTGTGGGCAACGCTGTTGTTGTAAACACGTTCGGTGAAGCAATTCCTATTTCAACAACTCATGCAACTGATTATTCACTTAATTATACAGATTACTGCTATTTTTTGGGTGAGCAAGTTAACGAATACAACTGGACTTGGGTTAGTATCGTTGGTTATCCATTCTATTATATTAGTAACCTCGACTACTTCGCTGACACCCAAAACGATTACGGGATTTATGGCATGAACAAAATCAATCAAAACGGTACCATTGCCTTTCTTGACGGCTTGACAGGCGAACCCCCCTCTGGATTATCAACTCCTTTAGATACTCAAATTGGAGTTGTACACTTAACTCCAAGTGCACTTGAAAGCTGTAACTATTATGGCATTTATCCCAACCCAAGTCAGACTTCCGCTCGTGCACTTAATTCAACGGTTCTAGTTGGTCAATATGGCTTAGATCCTACTGAACTATTTGTGCGCTCACCCGCTTATCCTAACGATATACCCGCTGCAACTTATCGAAATGATGATGGCGGGGCGCTTACCGCAATCGGACTCACAAGGATTCCAGACATACGAGTAACTGCCTTAGCGCTTCTTATGTATTATCAACCAACCGTTTACCGAAGCGAATTTGGTGCTAGCGGAACCTCGCGACTTGTTACGCTTCAACTTAGTCAGCAAGGAGGTACCTAAGTTGGTTAAAAAGCGTAGTAGAGCGAATAAGGCGCAGTTTTCGATTATTTCTGCGTTGCTGGTGTCCGTAATTCTAGTTATGTCTGTGATATCCACATACACCATGGTTCGGCACACTCCTTTGGCGGATTCGCCCGACGTTTTGACTGCCATCGGAGAAATGAATTCAGACATAAAAAGGATCTTAGACTTCACTGTTGGCTATTATGGTTCGATTTTGCAGGTAACTGGCAACTACTCGTATGCCCAGAATTTGACTACTAGCTATCTTTCAAGTGGGCTTGTCAATATTGCGCGTGCACATCCAGAATGGAACCCATCGTTTTCTATTAGTAGCCCAAAAATTTCAACTCAGTGGTATATGCCTGAAAGTTATAGCTATGGTAACCTTTCTGTAACGTATTCTTTGGAAGCTCTTGGAATACGAGACGTAACTTTTGCAACCTCTTCTGCACTGGATGTAGAGCTATTAGAAGCAACATCAGGATATGCTCAAATAAGTGTCACTCGTGATGGTGGTGAACCCGAACTGGGATTAACTAAGACTAATTTTAGTTTTTATAATTATACTTATGAAGATTCTACTTGGCATTTAATCAATCCAACTAATGTCCTGATTTCTGCAAGTGGTGTTTACACTATAGCTCTTCCTCCGGGAATAGACCCCGATTCATATTCAGTACAAGTTAAAGACTCAAGGGGTTTATTGGTCTCTGCTTTCTATTCCTCAGGATCCGTTAGCTCAGGTTTAGGAATTCCTCATTACACATACACTTTTGAGTGGGATGAAGGAGTTTCTGGAATATACTCGTTAACAAGTTTAGACAATTTTGTTGTTGAAGTGCTACAAAATGGAACCATAAAATGGCTTGGTCAAGACATTACTTTAACAACAACAGCAAAGCCCATACCTCCAGTTCCAGTAAAAGCTTTACACGTTAACATGACCACTGGTTCAGGTAATCACGAGATGCCCTTTCAAATTGAAGATTGGGGTTCAAATTATAAAGTGCCTCTAGGTTTGACAAGCAATTCAAGCGTTTTTAGTAACAGAAACGCTATCGTGTTTTTGGTTGACCACAATGTTGAATCTGTCACATTGTGGTGGGATGGACGAGACACAACAACCCAAACATCCTACGCTTGGGATAACATATACTTCACAGACAATGTGAATAACCCCAAAAACGCTGTATTATCAACAGATTACTTAACATTGAATATCCAGATAGATGGAAACGGGCACTTGAAAGCAATCGCTAATGACGGTTCCTCTAGAAGCACTGCAGAGTTTTTGCGAATTAATTATGAACCTCCAGTTTATTGGGCGGACCCATCGTACATTATTCACGATGGTGTAGTTCGAGATATCGTGCAAACTGAAGCTGAATATGGTGGTGCCGGAATTCCAGGGTGTCCAAATGTGTATGCTCAAATTGTTTTGACTGTTCCTGCTAATTCAAACTACTATACTTATTCTGTTAGAACAATCTTTGTTACCGATGAAACTAGAAATCTAAATGACTTGAGTGTTCTTCAACTTGACATCGACCCTGGAACACCGGGAGTAGGCGACTTACTAACTGAAGATGGAATCGATGGGGATGGTTTGCCGATTGTGTCTAGTTTGGAAGACACCTTCTATAATGCTACATCTTGGCAGCATCACTGGAGCCAATTTACCCGTGGAACCAGAGGTGCAGGTGTGATGTTTTCTGATGAAGCGAATGTTGAACTGTATGCTTTTGATGGTGTATCTACAAAAACAGGTGCATTATTTGTAGAAAAACAAGAATGGGACGATTCAGACGGGTACATCGAAATTAATCCAGTAGACGTGAATGCAGTTTCGTTTGCTTATCCGCAAGATTTGATTTGGCATGGAGCAATAGTAACTTTTGACGGTGCCCCTATCTATGATAGTGGAGATGAATCCGGTCTATGGGTTATGGTTGGTTATCCGCCAATTATTACGGTTGATGCACCGCAAGATGCCTCTGGAGTTAATTATGTTGACACAAACTTGTCAGATGTTGATTCTAGTGCTGATAAGGGTTCGCATTCTGCGTTTTTGGCGCAAAAGTCTGGTCCAGACTCAGTTTATGATACATTAACTGAAGAAGATACTGTGGGTTCTGGTGGTGCAACTTTGATTGATGCAGAATCATTTGAAGGCAGTTGGCTTCCAAGTGGTTGGAGCAAAGACCCCAGTTATAATAACTGGGCAGCGGAAACCAATGAATCATATGACGGCAGTTATTCAGCTGACTTTGATGGCTCTGGTGGTGGTGTGAGCGGAAGTCTAGTGACTCCTGAGTTAGACTGTTCAGATGCTACTTCAATTTCTGTTGCTTTCTGGTATTATGACGATAACATAGACCCTAACGAATTCGTTCTAGAATATTATGACGGAAGTTCTTGGGTTGAAATAGATGACCTGGGAGTCTATTCTGAGTCAACTTGGAACCTTTATGAGCACGAAATAACCGACAGCCGATACTTTGTATCAGATTTCAAAGTCAGATGGCATGCAATTGATGTAGAGGGCGGAAGCTCAGACGAACATGCATACGTTGATTTAGTAACTGTAACCAAATACACTTCGCAGCCTCCTAACTACGAGCTTGACTTAGAAGTTCGCTGGACAACTCTGGACTTTGACGAAACAAACGAAGAATTGTGCATATACGTCGGTGAGGTTGGTGCAGAAAACCTTGCAGTTGAGGTTTGGCACGAGTCTGCTTGGGTAAACGTGTTTAGCAGTCTTGAGGTTGGATGGAACAATGCAACAATTTCGTCATATCTGACATCTTCAACATTGACAATACGGTTCATAGCCCAAACAGAAACCGGGGACACTACCCCAGACTACTGGACAATAGACGCAACCCTGATACGCTGTTGGAGCTGAGAATATTTCTGTTTCTTTTCCTCAAAAACAACAAAAACGACTGCAGTAAACTGTGATGGCTTGAGGTGTGGCAATATGTTGAAGATGAAAATGTCTGAAAATTCGGGTATTGTCATCACTTTGATGGGCGTAGCGTTGCTGTTTGTTACATTTGCTGTTGCGTATGCTCATATGAACACTGATGTGACTATTTCACCAATCTCAAGCCTTGCAATATACTTTGGACACGCCTTATCTCCCCTAATCGAAGCCATAATACGACTACTCTACTTGGGATTGTTGGGTTGGATTGCCTCAAAAATAACCGCAAAAGGAATAACAATCATTCTTAACACTCACAAATCTAACAATTCTTTCCAGAACAACTGAAACTCTTAGTTGCACGCTTGTTTTATGGTTCAGTTTTCAGTTTAGAACTCGCTATTTCTAGAAGTAATCTGCTACAACACGGTTTTTAGAATATCTGCTATGTCTACTGGTTGGTAAGTTGTGTTGCAGTGGCTGCATTTTTGTAGTTCTGTAAGTGTTGTTTCTTTAGTTATTCTCATCGGCGCCTTACAATATGGACATTGATAAACCACAACCATTCCCACGTCCTTGATTTGGTCAAGTAGCAAGTTCAAGTCAACCGAAATCTCGCTTCTCCGCACGGAAAACTGTCTTTGTTCTGCTCGGGCTTTTCCTGCTTCTTCGTACATTCCTATTTTTTCGTAAAGTTGTGCTGCTTGCTCAAACCGTCCAACTTTACGGAAAAATTTTGCTTTGTTGAGTTTTTTTCTTTGTTGTACCTGTTCTAACAGTTTTGGGTTGATGCTGTTGTAGTTATGGAACCTTTCATCTTTTGTTGCACCCAACGGAAATTTTGTAACGGCTTCTAGGACCTGTTCTTTAACAAACAGTTTGTTGCCGCTGATTGTTGCATCTATGATTTCTTCTTCTGGAACTTCGTTTTCATCCATCTTGATGGGTGCTTCAACAATTTTTTCTTCCATAAGTTTGACAAAAGATTCTAAACAGTTATCCGAGCAAACAAGAAGTTTTGAGTTCATAAACGGTGTTGAACTCAAGTTTCCCCAAATGATATTCATCAACGGGATAAAGCATTGTTCACAGCCATCTTTTCCGCATATGATGCACTTTGTGGTTTTCATTCGCCATTTCTTGCTGTTACAGCTTGGACATCTTCCCAACGTCGCC
>JAOZIC010000163.1 GCA_026014605.1 Candidatus Bathyarchaeota archaeon | reverse complement strand
CAATCCCGTTTTGTGGAAAACATTGTGGGGCGCTCCAAAGAGTTCTGGACATACTGTTTGCCCAAACTCAAACAGCTCACAGGAAACGTGCTTTCGGATGTTAGTTTGGACGATTACGTGTTTGCAATAAACCAAGTTACGCCCTCAAAAATCAGAGTAGAAGCCGACGAAGTAACATACGGACTGCACGTTATAATTCGATTCAACCTTGAACGAGACCTGTTTGCAGACAAAATCTCTGTTAATGAGCTTCCGCAGATTTGGAACGAAAGCTACAAACAGTATCTGGGCGTGGACATAGAACACGACTCCGAAGGCGTCATGCAGGACACCCACTGGGCAAGCGGTTTGTATGGCTATTTCCCTAGTTATGCGCTTGGAAACCTGTACAGTGGACAACTGCTTGGTTGTATGCAACAAGAAATCAAGGACTGGAGAACCCAAATAGCCAACGGAAACTTTGCAGCGGTGAAGCAGTGGTTAACAAACAATGTACACAGCAAAGGAAACCTGTACAACCCACCAGACCTAATCAAAGCAATTACCGGAAAAGAACTTGGGGTAGACCCGTTTCTGGATTATCTAAATGAGAAATATTCACAGCTTTACCAGTTCTAAAAACCCAACAAAAATGATATAATCAATGCGGGCTAACAGTTCACAGTGGTAATGGGAATAATGTTTCTTGTACCCGCGTTCGAGTTGGGCTTATGGAACGCCTGGATTTTCATGGTTTACGTGGTGCTTTGCAACTTTTTGCCATATTTACTAGCAGGCAAACTATTTGACGAAAAGGCGCTAAACAGACTTGCAACTGTTGACACCCCACAAAAAGATAACCAGAAACGTCTTTTGAACGTCTATTCCGTTCTATTCTTTGGCATGGTTGCGTTCAGCATCTTTTTGCCACTAACACAGGACACGACATGGTTTGTTGTCGGATTAACCATCTACATTTTAGGCGTAATCGTTGAAACCACATCAATAACAAATTTCTTAACCACACCAGCCGACAAACCCGTCAACAAAGGAGTTTACCGTTTTTCAAGAAACCCCATGTACCTTGGCATGTTTCTAATCTTTGTTGGCACCAGCATTGCGTGTGTTTCCGTTCTTTTTCTGGTTCTCACCGCCATGTTCACGGCTGTTTCACACCTTGTTGTAGTTGCCGAAGAGCAGGTTTGCACCCAAAAATATGGAGAACCCTATCAAAACTACCTGAACAGGATTCCAAGATGGATAGGTATACCCAAATCAAGCAGGATTGAAGATTAACAACAGTTTTTGTTGGCGATTGACTGGTTTGGCAGATTCCACGAAAACGTTTAAATGAGGATATTTGGATAAAAGCTGTAACTTTATTTGGAGGAACAGGAAATGGCTGAATTTCCCGAGGAAGTTGTAAAGAAAGCCTTTGGCGCTTGCGACGGCAGATGTGAATGCCTGCTCGTAGAACATGGACATTCATACAATTCTCAATGCATGAGAGTACTCAGTTACGATAAACGAGGACAATCTTTCATGGCAGCAGACGGCCAAAAAGGCTGGGAAGCATACTGGATAGTGAGTCCAGAAGACGGCGGAAAACCTGTACAGGAAAACTGTGAGATTCTCTGCTGGGACTGCTACGTACAGAAGAGCAAAAAATAACTTTCCCCTTTCTTTCTTTTTTCCTTTAGTTTCTAGACGCTTTCTTTTTTGTTAGCGTAGAAGCTGTTTTAAGCATACTGCATCATATTTTGCAGTGGATATTCTGAAAGTTCTGTTAAAACCAATGGGGGTGAAATATTGGATAAATTCGAGACAATGATGCAGATGATGTCAAAAATGCCAGAATCCGAACGCATGACCACAATAAAAGAAAACAAGGCTCTTTGTATTTGTCCAGATTGCCCCACATATAACGAATGCGCCCAACAAAACAA
>JAOZIC010000034.1 GCA_026014605.1 Candidatus Bathyarchaeota archaeon | reverse complement strand
CATTTCGTCGTCTTTTTCAGCATCCTGAAGGTTTGTAGAATGTTGGATGCTTTGGGTGTTTAAAAGTTTAGCTAAAAAACGGGCGTTTGTTTGGTTTTGCTAAAATCTTAAATATGTGTAAATATACAATTGTTTACGTTGAGTGTTATGAGTATCAGAGGGTCCTTGGCTTCTCCGCTAAGCCAAAAACAACAAACCGTTTGGTCTTTACTACGGGACGGGCTCTCTGTTTCTGCAATCGCAAAAAAGATGCATACAACCCGTCAATACATCAACCAAACAAGACTAACAGCAGAAGCCAAACTCTCAGCAACATTATTGGACGTAGCCTCAGCAAACGATTTGATGGTAACAAAACTCTACCCAAAAAAAGCAGTACTTGTTGGTTACCACCCTGCCCTGAAACGCAAAGCCATACTGACCTACAACACCCGCCACGGAATCAAGGTCTGGTACTGGCACGACAACCCCGACGAGATAACAAACCAGAACTTTCTCAAACAAACCCGCCAGTATCTATTGGACATCGCCGATGAACAGGGCATAACCCTGCCTGATGCAAAGGACATTCACCCCGCTAAGCTGGCTCATATGCTTTTTAGTAAACTGGTGCCTGAGGTGGAAAAATGAGCTTCATGTTTTCTTTGATGCAAATGATCAGGGGTTGGCTTCCAGAAGAACCCAAGATGCCCAAAACCGTATTTAGCACCTTGCGGCGACCAATTGCCCTGTTTTGTGCAACAACAGTGATAGTTTCCTTGTTTTCTTCTTACCTACTGTTTTTCCAGCCAATCTCCGCTTTAGCCGTACCCCAGATATTATCAGCTGCACCCAACTCGTCCTTGGTTGTGTTTAATGGTCAAACAGATGAACACAATTCCTTCATGATGGTGATGTCTAACGGAAGTTACCTGAGTTCAGAACATTTATCGCTCAAGTTTTCGCTTACCAAACTCGACGGCGACTCATGCAAAGCAAACATTGCTCTTGAGTCCGATTCTTACTCTAGTGAAGCAACAGTTGACGGCAAAATTGTGAACGGCAGTTTAGTAGTTGACTCAAGGCGGTCACTGTTTTTGATTAATCCTAATCAGACTGAATCCCAGTGCTTTGTGTTAGCAGAAAATGGTGATTGGTCTCTACTTGGGTATATTGGTGGTACAAGCAGGATGTTTTCAACAGCCGATGAGTCTTGTGGCGTCACTGCGTTAGTTGTTCATGTTGTAACTCGTCAAACCGACAACGGTTGGCCTTTTTGTGGCAGTCTCGGGTATGAAAAGGAAACTGGGATGCTTGTTTATGCTGGTTATTCTCTTTGTGATGTTCTTTTAGAAAAAATTGGAATCAACCATATCCTAGGCGACACTCTAGGTTTATCAGCATACTCGGATAACCTTGAACTTGAATTTTCTGATGCTTCCATCTTTTGGGAACGACTCTATGTTAGCGTGTTTTGGTTTTACTTTGAACTGGGTTCTCTTGTTGTCTTCAGCATAATTGTTGTTGTGTTGGTTATAGTTCACAAACTCAGAAAACGTCGCATGAACTTGCAGGTTTCGATGTTAACTGGAAAAACGTAACAAAACAGATGTGTGGGTGGGAACAGAAATCACGGAAACGTTAGGCGAATTTGAAAACTTGGTTAAAACTTTCAACACTACAAGAGCGTTGGATGGTCTTAGCTTCAAAATCTACAAAGGAATCAACGGGTTAATTGGACCCAACGGAGCAGGCAAAACAACTGCAATAAAACTCAGTTTGGGATTAATCAGAGCCGATTCTGGAAAGGCGAAACTGTTTGGGTTTGACTGCTGGAACCAATCCCTGCCGATAAGACAAAAAATTGGGGTTTTGTACGAAAAACTTGCATATTACGACCACTTGACAGGGTTTGAACACCTTAAACTGATTGCGAAACTCAAGGGGCTGTCTGACCCCGCTGGTGAGAGCAAAAAAGTTC
>JAOZIC010000113.1:3046-15466 GCA_026014605.1 Candidatus Bathyarchaeota archaeon | reverse complement strand
AAGGTTTGTTCAACTTCTAGGTTCATGGTGTAGGTGTTTTGGGCTCCGAGGTCATCAATTACCGTTAGTGTAACGGTGTATGTGCCAGCCTCTTCATAGGTGTGGGAAGGGTTTTGGTCATGTGAGGTTGTGCCGTCGCCGAAATCCCAGCTCCATGATACTATGGTTCCGTCTTGGTCTTGGGAGGATTCGTCGAAAACGATTTCGTCTCCTGCTACGGGTGCTGTTACGTCGCATTCGAAACTAGCCACAGGAACGGCGTTGTCAACTATTGTGAATGGTTTAGAGACTGCGTCGGTGGCGCCTTCGTCATCGGTTACTGTAAGGGTGACGTGGTAGGTTCCTGCAGTTTCAAACTTGTGTGTAGAATCTTTGTTAGTGGAAGTGTAACCGTCGCCAAAGTCCCAAAGATAAGACACAATCGCGTCTTCTGGGTCGGTTGAGTCGTCGGTAAACTGGACGGTTTCGCCAGCTATGAGTTTAGCAGTGGCGCAGTCAAAGTCTGCGGTTGGCTCAAGGTTTTCCACGGTTATTTTGGTTGTTTGGGTGTCTTGTTCGCCGTTGTTGTCGGTTACGGTTAACATGACAGTGTATTCTCCTTTCTGGGCATACTGATGAGACGGGTTACGCTCTTCAGAGGTTGTGCCGTCGCCAAAATCCCAGCTCCAAGAGGTCAATGTTCCGTCTACGTCGCTGGCTGTTTCTGAAAAGTTTACAGTATCCAAAATAGTTGGCTTGGACGGCGAAAACGTAAACTGGCTGGTTGGAGGCGCATTAGTGACCACAACAACACAGGTGTCGGTGGAGGTTTCGTCATAGTCATCTGTTACTTTTAGAACAACAGTGAAAGTGCCTGTTTCGGTGTAAGCAAAACTGGTCTGAACACCTTCTGCATCAAAAACGCCGTCACCATCAAAGTCCCACTGGTAAGTCTCAATCATAGAAGCGGTACTAGCCGTAGAAGCAGAACCATCAAAATTAACGCGCTCGCCTGTTGAGATGGTTTTGTCTGCTCCAGCATTTGCAACTGGAAGCTCATAGGTAGAAGTAACAGTTACTGAGAACTCCATGGTGTCTTGTGCACCGTCGTCATCTGTTACTGTTAATCTGACAAGGTATGTTCCATTTGTTGAATACTGATGAGTCGGGTGACGTTCATTAGATGAACCGCCGTCCCCAAACTGCCAGTACCAAGCAGTAACTGTTCCATCTGGATCCATTGACCCGTCAGTGAAACTGATCATGTCTCGGACTTCTGGCTCAGTCGGAGAAAAGGAAAACAATGCAACTGGGGGAGAGTTAACATAAATAAAACACAGGTCAGTAGAAGTTCGCCCAAAGTTGTCAGTTACTTTCAGAGCAAGAACATAAGTTCCTTGCTGCGGGAACGTGTAACTGGTTTGAATACCCTGAGCATCAAAAAGACCATCATTCTCAAAATCCCATTGATAGGTCACAATCTCAGAGCCTGCACTAGCCGTACACACTGAACCATCAAAATTAATCTTAACGCCAGAAACCACGGTTCTGTCTGGACCTGCATTCGCAACTGGCAGTTGATAGTTATCAGTTATACTAAACCACAGGTTGGCATCGTTTTGGTCGATTCCTGTACTTCCATCAAAATCTCCAGAAGCTTTGTAGTAAGCTCCGTCTGCTTGAGGCAGGTCAGTAGTAGTAAACTGTCCTGTTCCTAGGTCATACAAAATGGTCATACTTGCTCGGGAGGGGTTTCCGCTGATGTCTGCTTCTTCATAACCGAGCAAACCATCATCTTCGTACAAATAGATGCTAATTACAACACTCACGGATTGAACCGTGAATTGATGAAATTGGTTAAAAATCACAGTGTCATTTCCGTCATAGGAATCGTTATTGAATGTAATTTCTTGTGTTTGCACATCGTCGGTAACACTGATTTTATAGAACCAGTCAGCTTCTCCTTCCAGAAAGTTTTCAATGGGGTCGATACGCTCTACGCGATAAATGTTAACAGTGCAAGTTGTGGTTGGTGCAGCATAAACAATTGATGAAGCAAAAACAAGCAATAATAATACAACTAACGTTAGGACAAATATTTTTTTCAACACTGGTAACCCCTTTCATCAAATTATTACAGAATCTTGAATATAAAAATAAGTAATATCAAAACAGAATATATGATAAATACCCAAAATACGGATTAACATATCAAGCAACAAAGATAGGTACTTAACACTCAGATTCGACACAAAAACCCACCGAAAAACATTACCAAACACCATTTTATGTTCGTTAGTTGTTGACAAAAAACGGCTTGCTTGTCAAGTTAAAATAGTACATATCGCGGTACACTGATTTAGTGAAAGCAAAACTAGGGGGTACAACCGAACTGCCGTCATTAGCGAAAAAGAACAAACAAAAAAAGAAAAAACACGAACTAAAAAAGGGACAGTAACCGAATTCAAAACGAATTTGTGTTAAATCCCTTTTTTTATACCAAACCAATCTTTTGCTATTGGTCACATTTTTGCAGTACTGCCCGTATCCGTCTAACGCCAGAAGCAATGCCTTTTTGTTTCTTGATTTTGAAAACACCCAACTCAGAAGTGTTTTCCACATGAGGTCCACCACAAATCTCTTTGGAGAAACCGCCTACACTGTAAACAGACACCGAGTTACCGTACTTGTCATCAAAAACACCCTGCGCTCCTTTAGTTTTGGCGTCTTGAACACTCATCTCTTCCCGTACCACGGGCAAAGCGTTCTTGATTTGGTCATTAACCAGCTTTTCAACCGCAACAATTTCCTCAGGAGTCAGTGCCCTATCAAAATTAAAGTCAAAACGCAACCGCTCAGGAGTAATATTAGAGCCACGTTGCACAATGTCCTTCTTTTTCAAAACCACACGCAAAGCCTCATTGAGCAGATGCGTTGCAGTGTGCAGTTTCTTAGTTTCAGCGGATGCGTCACTCAAACCGCCCTTGAACAGCTTTGTTGCACTTTTTGCTGAAACTTTCTGATGGCATGCGTACTCGTTATTGAAGCCAGTTACATCAACTTCAACGCCAGCTTCTGCAGCAAGCTCTTTTGTTAACTCGATAGGAAAACCAAAACTCTGAAACAGCAAAAACGCATCTTTTCCATCAATTCTCGGACAGTTCTCTGCTATGCGCTGGAATTTGCGCAAACCTTTCTCAAGAGTCCGCTTGAACTTGGTCTCTTCTTTGTTTAATTCCTCAAAGATGCTTGCCTGTTTTTCTCTTAGCAGCGGGTAGTCAGCTTCGTTAAGCGTTATAACAATGTCTGCAAGGTCAGTCAAGAAATCCTGTTCTATGCCAATTAGCCGACCAAACCGTATCGCACGACGAATCAAACGACGCAAAACATAGCCACGGTCGTTGTTGCTGGGTTTTACGCCTCGTTCGTCACCCAAAAAGAACGTTGCAGCACGAACATGGTCAGTTATAATTCTGATAGAACGTTCCTGAACATCGTCTGGCACAGTAATAGAGGCAAGGTCCTCCACCTTCTGCGCTATTGGACGAACCGCACCAATCTGAAACACGTTTTCTTTGCCTTCAAGCATCGCAGCCGTGTGTTCGACGCCCATTCCGGTGTCTACGTTTTTTTGTTTCAGAAACTCAAAACAGCCCGAAGGAGTTTTGTTATACTCCATGAAAACGTCGTTCCAAAGCTCAAAATATTTACCACACGAACATCCCGGACGACAATTTGGGCCGCAAGCAGGTTTTCCGGTGTCATAAAACATTTCAGTGCAGGGTCCGCAAGGTCCGGTGTTGCCTACGGGTCCCCACCAGTTGTCTTCTTTTGACAAAAAGTATATTCGGTCATCTGGAATACCGCAACTGCTCCATGCTTCAAAGCTTTCAAGGTCTTTGGGAGCGTCTTGGTCGCCTGCGAACACGGTTACAGACAACCGTTTTTTGTCCAAGTTAAGCCAACGTTTGTTTGTAAGAAAATCGTAACTTAGGCTGATTGCCTGTTTCTTGAAGTAGTCACCTAACGACCAGTTACCCAACATCTCAAAAAAGGTCAAATGAGAACTGTCTCCAACACATTCGATGTCCCCTGTTCGGAAACACCGCTGAACGTTCACCAGTTTTGTTCCAAGCGGATGAGGCTGACCCAAAAAGTAGGGAATAAGAGGGTGCATACCCGCAGGCGTGAAAAGAACGGTTGGGTCGTACTCTGGGATAAGAGGCGAATTGGGAATTAAACTGTGCTCGTTTTCAGTAAAGAAGTCCAAGAATAACGTCTTTAGCTGTTTTGAATCTATGACCATAGATAGCAGTGTGGTAAAAACTGCTTAATATCCATACCGTAAAACATCCAGCCCCGTAGCAGGGTTTGATTTCAAGAATTCGGCATAAAATCTGGTCTTTTGGTTCAAAAAAGTATAAAACAACACAAAATGCAAACTTGCAAAAGCTAAGAAAACCGAAGCTTCAAAAAGAATAAAAGAGAGGCAAAGCCTCCCACCGTTCACAAAACGGCACAAAAGCCGTTTAACCGAACAGGGAACCTAAACCTTCCATTGCTGCTTCTTCTTTCTTGCTCTCGTCTTCTTCCTCTTCTTCTGCGGGCTTTTCTTCCTCAGCTGGTGCTGCTGCAGCCACTGGTGCTGCTGACATCATTGCAGGTGCCGCTTTAATGGCTTCCTCGATGTTAACCTCAGCAATTGACGCAACTAAAGCTTTAACTCGTGCAGCATCAGCAGTTACGCCTGCCGCAGTGAGAACTTCAGATACGGATTTTTCGGTTATTTCTTTTCCAGCCTTGTGTAGGAGCATCGCAGCATATACGTATTCCATATTCATTTTCCCTCCATGTTTTCCAACATACTTACTTTTCAACTTTTCTGAACTTCATCCAATTTTCCTTGAAGACTTAACATTTCCATGTTAGCCTTTCGGATAAGGTCAGCCACAGTCTCAGGCGTCATAATACCTGCAGCTAACGCCAAACTGTAAGATTCCTGATGAGCCTTGTTAAGAAGCAGTTCTATGTTTTCTGCCATAGGAAACGCTGCTTCCACAGACAAATTGAAAGCAAACTGGTGAGCTTCTTCAACGCTTCGTTTAAAGCCGACAAGGTCTATGGTCAGGTCATCCTCAGTTAAGATAGCTCCATCGTCATAGATGAGTTTTAAGCTAAGACCAACTTCTACTGGTTTTATTCCAAGCTTTGCAAGCAAACTGCCAAGCTGAGCAGAAATTTCTTCGCCTTCTTTGACCACAGTTGTGTCTTTGGCAACATATACGCTTCCAGATTCAATTCTTGTTCGCAAACCACAAGCAGTAAACTGGCTAATGATAGGACCAGGAGGCAACCCAGTGTTACCTGCAGGAACCGTAACATCAAAAGCGGCCACATCGCCTGCTCGGGCGGTTGCTTTGACTTTGCTTTTGTCTAAAAGAATTGAAAGCTTGAAAGGATTAAGATTAGTAAAAACAAACAGGTTAGGACCAGTCAAATACTGTTCAAGTTTTTCTATTCCGGCTTTGTCGGTTGCGTTCGCAAGAGCGCGTTTAATTAACGAGTTCTTGATAACTCGCAAATAGGCGCTTTCGTCAAGTTTTTTCTTTAATCTTTGAAGTTGGGCAGCCCTTACTTTTTCTAAGCTGGCAATGCCAACTGAGTTGTATTGAGACAAAATTCCCTCTATTTCTTTGACTTCGTCAGCCTTTAATAGAGTTGATTGACGGACCACCATAATTTTTCCCTACATTTCTATTTTTATTGAAGCACCCATCGAGGTTTTCAAGTAAACGGATTTCACGTTTTTGATTCCTCGTTTGAGTTTTGTTTCAATTCGTCTAACAATCGCTTGAACGTTTTCTGCAATCTCGTTATCGGCCATTGCCTCGTTTCCAACACGACATTGAATAACGGGTTGTCCACGCATCCTCACAAACACGAGGTTTTGGTGACGGTCAATATGCTCTTTAACGTCAGCATTTGGAGGAATAGGGGTAGGCATTTTTCCTCGCGGACCAAGAGAAGCACCCAGACTTTTACCAACAAGGGGCATCAATGGGGCTTCAGCAATGAAAACATCATATTTTTTGGCGATTTCTTTTTGTTTTTTCTTGTCAGCCACTAAACTTTCAAGAGCAGCTCGTTCAATAACCATAGCGCCTGCTTTTTTTGCGTTCAACGCCATCTCGCCAGAAGCAATCACGCAGACTTTCAGGTCCTTTCCGGCAGAGTGAGGCAACGCGATACGTTCCTGAATTCTGCCTTCAGGTTTTTTCATGTCAATGTTCTGCAAGTTCATGGCGAGGTCTATAGACTGAGAAAACTTGCGTTCAGTAGACTTGCTTTTAACTTCTTTCACCGCAGCAAGAACGTTTTTCATATTTAACGGCAACTTTATAGCCTCGCGCCAATGACGTACAAAAGCCAGTTATAAAAAGCTTATTATCTGAAGATTATTCCTTTAGTAAATCGTCGTATTTTCCGTCGTCAATATCCTTTTGAACTTCACGCGGATCTTTGCCTTCAACAGTTACGCCCATGCTTACACCAGTGCCTAAAACCTCTTTAACTGCCGCTTTAAGGGTGCTACCCAGAACGTCTTCAGATTTCATTTTGGCTATTTTCACTGCCTGCTGCATTGTTATGTCGCCGATCTTTTCAGTGTTAGGAACACCAGAGCCTTTACCCACGCCTAACTCGCTGACAAGCAACGCAGAAGTTGTAGGTGTACCTACGCTTACTTCAAATTCTTTGTTGTCGGTGTCCACAATAACTTTCACAGGCACCTTCATGCCTGCGTAGTCTTTGGTAATTTCGTTGATTTTGTTTACAATAGCTAAAACGTTTACCCCTAAAGGCCCAAGCGCAGGTCCCAAAGGAGGTCCAGCGGTAGCTGTTCCGCCGCTTACTAAAGCTTCAACAACTTTCTTTTCTCCCATGTTTTCACTCTTCCTTTTTTGATTTCTCAACAAGTTTCACGTAGTCGGCGTGAACTGTGATCGGTAATGTGAAGGTAGCCTCTAAAAGCTCAAGGGTAACATCTTCTTTTGCTTTGTCAACCCTTGTGATTTTTGCTCGCATGCCCTTGAAGGGTCCTCCAACAACTTCGACGAGGTCGTCTTCGTCTAGTTCTTCGATTACTGGTTTTACGATTATGTACCGTTCTACTTCGGGGTAAGTGACAACGCCGGGGACTCGAGAACGGACGTGTTTAACGCCGGCGATTGCTTTTTCTACAGAGTGAGGTCCATCAGCTTCGATGAAAACGTAGCCTTTGAGCATTTCTGGAACAAGCACAGATTTGATTTGAAGCTCGTTCATTTTTACTTTTGCTTCAATAAGGTTTGCCACGTTTTTTTCTTGGCCAGCAGTGGTTCGTACTGCAAAAACTGCTGTTGTAATTTTGTTTTCCTCGCCCATGATTACTCAACCCTTATGCTAACACAGTAGAAACTAGTTTGATTATGAAACCTATTCCACCGATTACAACAGTTCCAAGGAAGCATATCTTTATCGATAGCCAAAGCTCGGTTCTGCCGGGTTTTGTGGCAAGTTTCAGCAATCTAGATGCTGACGTGAAGAATGATTTTAGTCCCAATTTTCCTCGCCATTTCTCAATTAATTTCTAATATGTAAAGTTATCCCTGAGTGCGTCTTTTTTGTAACATAGATTGTTGCGTATTTAGCAGTTTCGACGCAGGTTACACTGAAAGTTTTAGCACAACAGATGTTAAAAGCACTATAACGGCTAATATTAAGGTATGGTGAAAAATTGTTGAAAGAAGACCAGATGTTAGACGAACTCAAACAGATACGTGAACTACTAGCCGCTAAACCTGCTCCCCCACCTCCACCTCCTGAGGGTTTATGGAACGAATTCAAAACATTCCTAGAAAACTACAAGGTCATGGGTTTGGCTGTGGCATTTATCATGGGCGTTTACTTGGGTGGTTTAGTTCAATCGCTCGTGAAAGATTTGCTTTTGCCCGCGATAGGTCTTGCATTACCAGGGCTTTCAAATTTGGCTGAATACGAAGTTCTTGTAGGAGAGCCCGCGCAGATTTTTGGCTTAGGTAACTTTCTGGTGGCGCTGATTACTTTCATTATCGTTGCTTTTGTCATCTTCATAATGGTGAAGGTCACAAAACGTTGGGGAATCAAATAAGTTCCCCACACCACATTTTTTTAATGTGAACTAAATTTTTTCTGAAACTACGTCTAACGTTTCCAAAGCAGAAACGATTTTGGGTTTATGTTCTCCTTTAATTCCTTTCCAATCTAAAATCACAGAGTCTACGGTTTCCAAAGTTTTCTCTAAACACTGTTTTATAATCTCAGCGTCAACAGTTTCAACCGCATATTTTGGAATCATGTGCCCAAACGCGGTCTGGGACGTTAATGCGAGTTTGGTAAATTTTTTGTTATAGTGCGGTCCACCGATTCCCAAAGCAACAGAACATTCTGAAGGCTTGGAAACTGCGGCTACTGCGGCGTGGGCTACAACTTCGGCGGCTTTTTGGTCTTTCCACTGTGCAGGGGAACTGCCTAATTCCACAAACATGGAAGGAATATTCAGGGATGGTCCGTGGTGGGTGCATTCGTAGGATACTTCGTAGTCAAGGTTTTGTTCGTCTCGCAGTTTTTTCATTTCAGTTAACGCGTTTCTCATCGCCAACGCGGGTGAGGTGGATACTGTTTTGGGTTTTCCGCCAAACTGTGCTTCAGAAAGGTTTCCGGGGGTGTGCACAGAAAGCGTTGGGATTGCTTTGGCGCTGCTGTGTCTTGACAAAAAAATTAGCAGTTCTGGATTGAACAGCTCTTCCAAGAATTGTGTGTCTACGATTTCGTTGTTTGTGAACAACAGTTTGGTTTGTTTGTTGTGGAGTTTTTTTGTGTACACGGGGTTGTTTTGGAAGGTTTCTTGGAGTTTTTCGAAACTGTAGTGCTGGATTAGGTTTTGGGCGATGTTTTTTCCTGCTGTGTCTTTTGTTGAGGCTACAAAGAGTATCAAGTTGGTGTCGTCCTTAGATGTTATTTTGTTGGTGCTGGTGAGATTTAGGTTTTCTTGGTTCTAAGGTATATATGACGTAATATGTTCGGTTTTGGATGAAAAACTCGGATATTTTATCTAGAGAGATTGTATAGAGAAAGTTTCCATTGGCTCTTATATTAAAGATAGTTTTTAGGTGTATGTTATTCGCTCATGTCGCCAAGAGGGAGTGTAAAAAACTGAAAAAAATCCGAATAAAACGCTACCCCCCTCGCAACTTTCCAGCAAAGTCGTTATGGGAGATAATAGCAATTCCGCCAAATTCTGACCAAGACACCGAATTTATGATGCTCTACAGAGCCAACCCGAAACATCCGGCAATTATCGAAGAAATGACCGAAGTCGTAGAACTGGAAGTAAACGAAAAAGCATTCAATGAACTAATGTGGTTGTTCAAAAAATACGATGTTCCGATTAAACCAATCGAAGAAGGCGTAGAAATAAAACACATGGGAACAAAATCGAACTTCCTAAACGACAAAAACCCTAAAACGCCCTAATTTTTTGAAAACAGTTTTTTTACATGAAACGAAAGAGCTTGGTTAAACCAATTATTTCGTCAAAGTCCAAGCCTAACGCGTCTAATATTTGGTCAAAAGTCGACTGCAGATAAGCAACATATTTGTCTACGTCGATTTCGCTGTTGGTTGCTATTTGCACGGGTTTGACTCGTGGTTCTTTGGTGACTTTGACAAAGCTGATTAAGTCGCCTACCTTTATTTCGGTACCAATTTTTTCGAGCATACGAGCCGCTTTCACATGCTGCGGAGTAGTTTTTGTGTAAGCTTTTAGTGGTTTGCCTAAAACTACATGGAACGCTAACTCGTCAGGGGTTTCGCCCCAACGGCGCTGTTTTAGGCGCAGGTACTTGTCGCGGATGATTTGTTTAATTTCTTTCTTGGCTTCTTCGAATTCTGCGGGCGTCTGCACCTGTTCGAGCCGTTCTTCCAGTTCATAAAACGCTTTTTTGATGTAAGGCGGAATGTGCCGCTTTTTTCCGGTCATTCCTTTGACGTCTACGCCGCCGTCTTTGAGGATTCCAAGGTAGTTCTTTTTGCGGGAACTAAATACGGCGTATCTGTACCATTTCTCTACTTCTAGTTCCATGCCCATGTTCTTTTTTGACCAATCTGCCAAAATTTCAACCTGCTCTGGGGACGGTTTCTTCAAGAAAACGCTGTCTGTGTCGCCGTAGAGTACTTCGATGTCCAGTGACCTTGCTTTGTTTATAGTTTGGGTGATTACGTGCCTGCCGTACGCGGCGGTTGCTTCTGCTACGGGTGGGCAGTACAGATTAAATGCGGGTGAACCAAAAACGCCGTAGCTTGCGTTCAAAACGACTTTAAGGGCGCTTGGAATCACGTTGTACCAGCTTCGTAAATCGGCTGGTAATGTTTTGTCTTTGGCTTTTTGTTTGTACCACTTAACACGCAAATCGCGCAAAGACCCAATAAGCAGGCTTTCTAACGCCTTGTTTTTGGTGCATACCCAGTGAGTTGTTTCGGGTACCTTGTTTGATTTGCATTCCTCGTGGTTGCAAAGCAAAGTCTGGTAACCAAGGTTGTAAACTTTGATAATAGAAGGATACAGGCTCGCAAAGTCCATAACAGCAACATTGAAGTGGACACCGGGCACGGGGTCGACAACGATTGCGCCTTTGTATTTTTTGCCTTTTATCATGGCGGTTGTGGTTGTTCCGCCTTTTATGGCTAGGATATCTTCCATGTTTGGTATGAGCATATTTCTTCGGCGGTGTTCGTGATACAGAAAGTTGCGTATCCAACGGGAGACTCCTTGACGGCTGACGTCTTCCATGGGCATGTGTGAGATTCTGGACATTGCAAGAATCAGTTTCATTACAAGGTTGTCGTTAAACGCGGTTAAGTCCAACGTGATTTCTGAGTCTCGCAGGTTGTATTCGGCAAGCTCAGTGTAACTCAGTTCCGCAATTGGGTTTTGGAACTCTATTTTGGGCAGTCCCAAAATAGCGGTGCCGATTGCGTTCAGGGTTATGTCTCGGTATTTGTTGCCGAACGCGTAGATTTGAATCGAGCGGTTGAAGAAGAACTTGTACAGGTCGATGTGGAGTCCGTGTTTGAAGCTGCAGGTTCTGCGTCCGACTTCTATTGGGATTTCGGTTCTTTTAAACCCAAAATGGTCTTTGGCGCGGTTATACAGGTAAGGTAGGTCAAAGTCGTCGCCGTTAAACGTTAAAACAAACGGGTACTCCATTATTGCCTCAAACAGTTTTTGAAGCAGCACATTCTCTTCTTCGAAATAGGTTATTTCCGCGTCTGTGGGCAGTTTTTTGTTACCTTCAGCGATGCCTTCACGTTTCAGAATAAAAAGCTGCTTTCTACGGTCCGAACCATACAACGCAACACAAACAACAGGGTCATCCGCCTTCTGCGGGTCAGGCACACGGGTTGCTACTGCGGAGGCAACTTCTATGTCTAAGCCGACTCTGCGAAATTCTGGGGCAGGTGACTCTAACAGGCGTGCCCAATTTTCTACAGCATCCAGAAACTCTTTGTTTACGCCAGAAAACTTGTCCAAGATTTGGTGGATGGTCTGTTCTGAAGATTTTTGTCGTACACGAACAAGGTTTCCATCCTTGATTTCATACAACATCCCCAACGCGAGGTCGTTGTCGTAGATGTAAGACTGGTAGTAACGAATAAACGACTCCCAAACCTTGGGCGGCTCGGCTATTCCAGTTAGAACTTGGTATTCTTCGGGGATAATGTCCCTAAGGCACCCGTATTGGCGACCGCCTATGGCTAGGGGGTCTTTTGCCACTACTTTGGTTACGGTTACTTTCTTGTCAAGAAGCGGGTCATATTTTTCCACTGCTTCAACGTGGTCGTAGCCAGTGTGCTGGGTTACTTTGCTTAGTTTTTCAACTTCCTGCGGAGTAAGACTGGTTAGCAGGTAAGGTTTGTGACCCGTATTGTCGTCCCAGAAGTAGATTCGCTGAGACAGAGGCTCATACAGTTTAAGGGTTGCCACAGCTTTTTTGCCGTCGTACCCAACAGACACAAGATAAGATGGCGGCAAGTTTTGTGGGTAATCTGGGTAAACAACAGCATTTTCTGTTAAATCAGAATGCTTTGGCGCTTCCTGAATTTCTATTGACTCTATTTCCTTCTTTTTAGGTGGAATACTTCCGAAAATGTCTAAAGAACTCTGTGCAGCCATGTTGTTCGTGTCCGTTAACTGCTATATTTGATGTGCCCACTAAAAAAAGCATTTGATACCCAAGTTTAGGGTCTGACACATTCGGCTTTTGGTCGGAAGGGGCGCTTCTTTTTGGGTTTACTGTGCTTATTGCAGCGTTTAACGCAGACCATTATGCCTTCTTCGATTTCAAAAACGCAGCCACAAAGGTC
>JAOZIC010000113.1:0-2946 GCA_026014605.1 Candidatus Bathyarchaeota archaeon | reverse complement strand
GTTTAACGCAGACCATTATGCCTTCTTCGATTTCAAAAACGCAGCCACAAAGGTCAGTTCGACGCTCAACCAACACCGATTCCCCAATAATATTGTTTGTAGTATCCTCAGGTTTCATATAAACTGTTTCAAAACCTGCTTGAGACACCTCGCAGACGTTTTCTGAAAAATATTGCAGTCAAAGTTGCAACGAAGAGTAACGGGATAAATAGCCATGAAGGAAACTCGGGTATGACGTCCATTGCTGGATAGTTGTCTTGGTTATCTTCAGAAAGCAGATATGCAGTGTCGCCTATGCCGTCGTTGTTAGTGTCTGTGCCGTTGTAGTCGCTCCAGTAATTGCCGTGCTCTCCGTCATCCCAGATGTTTGCTGAAACCTCTAGTTTCAGGGGCAAGGGCGGGGTTAAACCGATTACGTCCCATTGTCGGGTGTTGTTGATGAAGTTGTTATGGTAAATCATGTTGATTCCCCGTGAATCCACGTAGATTCCAAGGTTGTTGTTGGTCACGTTGTTTTCGACTATGTTGTTGCCGATTGTTTGAGCGGATGTGATTTCGCCCCCTGATAGATACAGTCCAATTCCGTTCCCAGTGATTACATTTCGGGTAATGTTGTTGTTTGAGGAAGTTACAAACAGATGAACCCCGTTTAAGGTGTTGTTTGCAATCACGTTTTCAGTTATAGTATTGTAATTTGACATAACAAGACGTAACCCAGTAGAATAAGCCAAGAACTCGTTATCAATAACTGAATTTGTAACTGAAGAATCACTGGTGCTTTCTAAAAAGATGCCAATCGTATATCCAGTGACTTTGACGTTACAAATTGTAACATTTCTTCTATTCAGAACATAGATTCCAGTTTCGCCCTGCCACCCTCCACCACGTAAAGTGAAGTTCGAGCCATCAATCACAATGTTATCTTTTTCAACAACAATTTCTTGTTCAAAAATATCGTCAACAAAACTGTAAACACACCCAACTCGGACTATGTTATCTGTTCCCTCAACGGTTCCATCTTCTCTGATGTAAACAGTGCCTTGAGCGTTTACAGGTCTAACAGCAGCAAAAGGCATCAGCAAAGAAAAAAGAAACAACAAAAGAAAAATTACCCGTTTCTCCCCCACACATCAACACCAACAAAACATCATAAAACTAAATTTAAGAAGATTTTTGTCAAGAAACTTTGATTAAAAAGGTTTGTCCGCGTTTCTAGGCATAACAGTAATTGGCGCATGTTGTACCATATTGTGTTGTGAATCCTATGGACGTATTTGATGCCATCAATAAAAGGCGAAGCATACGAAAGTTCACAGCTCAACCAGTGTCTGACATACAAATTGAACGGCTTATCAAAGCTGCACATCTAGCTCCTTCAGGGTGTAACGTTCAGCCTTGGCGGTTCGTAATCGTAAAAGACAAGCAACTAAAACACAGTTTGTGCGTCGCAGCGCATAATCAAAAATTTGTTGAAAAGGCTCCAGTGGTCATAGTTTGTTGTGGTGAGCTTTTGTCGTGGAAAAAAACCAGAGAACAGACGCAAGAATTGCTGAACAAAAAGGGCACAAAAATCAACAAGGAAACTGAAAACGCTCTGATGAACAGGGTTGACCAAGCAGTTCAGGCAAACATGAACGAACGAGTTCCCACCACGTTACTTAATGTTGCGATTGCGATAGAGCACATCGTTTTGGAAGCAGTTGAACTGGGGTTGGGTTCTTGTTGGGTAAGACTTTTTGACGAAAACCAAGTGAAACAGGCATTACGGTTAAAAGAAAACATCTGTGTAGTTGCTCTTCTTCCGATAGGGTTCCCCGACGAAGACCCTGCCGCCAGACCCAGAGTATCGTTATCTAGCATTATATTACCTGTAAAAAATGAAGAGGGTTCCAACCAAGCTAACTAAACATCAAGAAAGTTAACATGTTTGAAGACTAATAGTAGTTCATTGTTGAAAACTACCTTTTTTCTGAAAATCTCAATAACAAGTTCCAATTAGTTCCTCGAAAAACTTGAGTGCCCCAGATTTTTGTTTGAATCCTGAAAGAATCAAAACCCCGCTTTTTAGAACACTTGCCTTGACGTCTTTTTTGGTAAATGTTAACCCCAGTTCGCCTTCAATGTTGAGAGTAAAGCCTTTGTTTACCAAGTTTTTCTTCAAATCTGTTAGGTCAACATCCAAGGGTTTGGGTGGAACAATTACAAACACTTTTTTTCCGTTGCGTCCGCAGATTTCTTCAACCAACTCATGCTCATTAACTTCGACAGAAGGGTGTTGCCCGCAAACTGGACATGTTTTGACGTTGCCGAGTTGTACTTCGTTGAATTCTAGTTCTTCTAAATCGAAGTACAAGAGCTTGTTAACTAAGAGGGGTTCTCTGCCAGTTAAGATTCGGATGGCTTCGCTGACCTCCAAACTTGCAATAATATTAACCACTGAAGGGTGAACTCCGACAACTCCGCATTTGGGCAGTTTTTTGTCGTCAAGATTACCGTAAAAACATTCCAGACAAGCCGTTTTCCCCGGAACTATGGTGGACAAGTTTCCAGTGGTTGTTATTGCTGCTCCAAAAACGTAGGGAACACCAAGTTTGATGCATGCCCTGTTTACTGCGTACCTTGCCGCCATGCTGTCCAAGCCGTCAACTACTATGTCGACGTCTTTGATTAGGTCGTCAACCGTGTTTTCGTTAACAGACACCGCCAACGGCTCAACAGTGATGAAAGGATTGAGTTTTCGCAACCGTTTAGCCGCAGCCTCAACTTTGGGGTACCCAACCTCGTCAACGCCGTAAAGGTGCTGCCTGTGCAAATTGGTTGATTCTACAACGTCGCGGTCGACTATGCGCAAAAATCCTACACCCATCGCAGCCAACTGCAACGCCGCAGGAGAACCTAAACCGCCGACGCCCATTAGGCAAACTCTGGAACCTTTCAGTTTCAGTT
>JAOZIC010000073.1 GCA_026014605.1 Candidatus Bathyarchaeota archaeon | reverse complement strand
ACGCTTCTCCAATATCAAGCATCTTAATTTCAGTATCACTGTATTCCATGTAGGGTGTGTTCTCGGTTAGGTAATCGCGGTCCCTTTTGAGTTCAGTTTTCATTATGACTTTTGTCCAAAGTTCTGCAAAAACGTCACGGTTAATCTTTGAAGGCCTTGGAGTTACTGCATTTAGTCCAACACGGTACTTGCGGTAGGTAAGCGCGATGTCAGAAAAGATAGTTTTGCGAATTTCAGGGTCAAGAAACTCGTGAGCTTCCTCTAACGTAATAAGCAATGTTGGAAGCTTTTTCCAAGCTTCAAAATTGTTTTCCCACAACCGTTTGTAATGCTGCGCCACATTTGTTGCAGTAAGGCAAGTCACGTTTTGCTGTTCTTCAGAGTTTAATCCAGATATGTCAATAATACAGGTGATTCCTTTGCTTATGTTTTCAACCACATCGTCGATGAAGTTGTAGTTAGAAGGTGGATAAAGATGGGGTGGAAGATCAGAAAGCCTGCTCATAAGAGCATTAATTACAGTAGGAGATTTGTAGTTGATAATTTTTCCAACACCCAAGTAGCCTTCCAGAACATAAGATTCCCGAGATTGCTCTATCCAGCATTTACCCAACTGTTCATATAATCTGCGGGCAACTCGCACCTGAGGGCGCCCAATTTCAGGAAAAATTGTCCGCAACCGCCCAGGAGTAAGAGTATGCAACCCTATGGTCAGTTTGCCGTCCCTGGCAGAATAGTAACGAACTTTGCTGTGAAAAAGCGGGTGATCTCCCAAGCCACTTTCAGAGCCGATGTCTTTGCCAGATAGTAACTGACCTGCAAAATCAAAAATAAGGCCAACAGTGTCTGGGTTGTCGATTATTCGTGCGTTGAGCATAAGTTCGGTGTTAGTTTTTCCTGAACCGGTCATTCCGAACATGCCCATCATTTTTGGGATGGCTTTGGCGTTGATGCCTACTATGCCCAAAACGTCTTCTCCAGACCGTAAACGGCCAATTTCAAGGTCGCCAGAAAGCCGTAAAATCGTGTAGTCATCCTCGTTTATTACATAAACTTGGTCCATGTAGTCAGGATTAAATGTTGGAGAACGGATTGCTCCAGCGTTACTTTCAAGCAACAAAATAGCGTCAACATGCCTAAAACTGGAGTAGGGCCCAAACGACTCTTTACCTTCCGCTTCACGAAGCTGTTCATTAGTTTTTAATGTAGAAGAACTCCCAGCATCCACAACACGCGCGTAAAAGTTGCGGCTCTCGGAAGCGATACGAACAATCTGCCCAAAAGAAAGGCATATTCCCTGATTTAAGAAAAAAGAGACAGTGTCACCTTTAACTTCGCGAACAAATCCAACGGGTTCAGATACGGTCAAAGCTTTCTCCACCTTCATAAGGACGCCTTATTCCATGAATCTGGTCAGCAAAACTGCAGGAAAGCTCTTCTCTACGAAGAGTCTCTAAGATACCCTCAGCTGACAGCGTTTTCTCAATCAAATCATAATATTCAAGAATTTTCGAGTTCGACGCTCCAGAAAACTCGTGAGCAAGCCATAATGTAACCGGATAACCTAAACATCGGGGATCTTCAGAAAGAGACGTGAGCGGCGAAAGCAACTCACACACATCCCCATCGGGAGAAGATTCCATTATGTCACAACGAAACACGTGTGGGCTGTCTTCACACAGTTTCATAAGGGCGACGTCACCATAGAGATGCTCAGCCATATTTGCTTCTTTAACAGGGTGATAAACCCAAACAGGGTGAGGTGAAAGAATGCTTGTTGATGCCATAAAATCTCGTCCCTTTTCATCGCATAACATTGGAGATTGTTTACTCACGGCGAGAAGATTAACCTTTTTACGAAGAGCCTCTTCGTAAAGTGATGTGTGAAAACCACGTTTCCCACCAAAAAAGCTAGCTCCATCCAAAAGGATGTAATCGCCCTCGGTAAGTCCGCGAAGAGTCACT
>JAOZIC010000029.1 GCA_026014605.1 Candidatus Bathyarchaeota archaeon | reverse complement strand
AACCAAAACTTTCAGGAAAACTCATGGGCATTGCCGCAATTCAATACCTAATTTCGTTGTTCGTTCTTGTGCCCATGTTCGGTTTAAACGGCGGCGCAATTTCTTTAACTCTTACAAGCGCTACGTCTTTGGTTTTGATGCCTGTTTTCATCAAACGAACACTAAAAATCGACATATTCGAAGGGCTTCCAAAAGTTTTGGCATCAGGAGCAGTTTTGGGCATTTTACTGGTCATAATGAACATGTACATCAGCAATTTCGGTTTGTTACTCTTGGGAACGTTTGCAGGCGTGGTTGTCTACGGTTTGTTGTTGTATTACACGGGTTACGTTACCAAAGAAGACATAAACATGATACGGAACCCGAAAACACAAAACTCAGAAAACGGCAACCAACAAACAGACGAGCAATAACTTTTCGTAAAATGAAGTTTAGCGGCAGTGAGTAACAGAAATGTTCATTGTCTGCAGGTCGGCAACTAAGTCGAATACGTGTCCCATGTCGTTTTGGTCGTAGCCCCATGTGTAGTGTGCTGTTATTTGGGTTTCATCAAAGTCTATTGTGTCTAACTCGTAGAGGACTTCGTTGCCCATTGTTTGGACAAATGTTGCGTTTGTGATTTGTTTTGCTTCGGTTTCGGTTATGCCGTCGGTTAGGTCAACTTGGACGGTTAGGTTTTGGGCAGGGTTTCCGTTTACTGTTACGCCAAAACAGCTCTGAACATCGGGTTCTTGGTTGCCCGTAATTATCAGGGTTTGTTCCCAGACGATTGGTGCAAAGGTCATTATTGGCGTGTAGTAGGTGTTGCCTTGGTCGTCCACGTTTTCAGTGAACCATGTTACGTGGACTTCGATGTGGTATTCTCCGGGCGTAAGTTTGGTGATTGGCGCCAGCACCAGCGGGTTGGTTATTGCTTGGGTTACCATTAGTCCTTCGCCGGGGTCGGTTATGTTAACGTGGAAACGAAATATCGGAGGATAACATTCAAGCCAACCAAAAGATTCCACGTTTATGGCGTAGCCGCCCGTGTTTTGGTCTCCGCGGGAGAGTATTATGCTTATGAAGTCTTGGTCTGTGGCGGTTGTGGTTTCGTGTTGCTTGAGCATAGTCCAGTAATCGTTTACGATGTCATAGTCTTGAATCAAAGTTGTTGGGTCTTGGCTGGTTGCGATTACGTGGATACCTTCAGGGAATAATCCGACTCCGCCGTATTGGTCGTAAACGTAGTTGGGGTTGTCTGAGCTTGGTGGTTCATCAGTAGTTGATTGCACGGTTGTGTTTTTGGTTGTGGTTTTTGGTGGAGCTTCGACGGTTACTTGGATGTTGGTTCCGTTTAGCAGGGTTCCGATGTTGATGCTCCATTGTTTGGTTTCGCCTTTTAGGATTGTTGAGTTTTCTTGGCTTCCGTCTGACCATGAGTAGGTGGTGTCGTTTACTTTAACGGATTCTAGAGTTGCGGATTCGGCTTCATCTAGAGTTACGTTAAATGAGACTTGTCCGTCTGTTGAGGCGGTTAGGTTGTCTAAGTTTAGTAAAATGTCAGGAGTTTGAGGGTTGGAAGGGGGAGAAAAATAAATGATGCTTCCGATTAGCACAGCTAACGTGAGTAAGGAGACAGTTGCTATGACTATTGGATGCTTCACCATATTTTTCTCCACTGCTTTTCTAGTGTTGAGGTGTGCATAAAGTTCTATTCTCTAGAACGTGGTGTTCTCCTTTTAGTACAGCAACATATTTGCTGGAAGAGTTATGATGGTTCTTTTTGGTTTTTCTGAAAAAAGGTAGTTTTCAACATAGCACTGTTATTAGTATTCTAATATGCCCTGAGTTTAGATGAGATTTCCGTTTATTGCTTAGAATTCCAGAAAAAAACTATTTTTCAACAATGTACCTCTATTAGTCTTCAAATATGCTCGTTGGAAAATTGGGGTATTTTGTGTCTGATTGTTTTGTTACACAACAAAATATTACTTGAGTCGTAA
>JAOZIC010000222.1:8553-15681 GCA_026014605.1 Candidatus Bathyarchaeota archaeon | reverse complement strand
AAAAAGCGGGTTACAACCAACACACTAACCAGTTTTCACATTTCTGTGGCGCATATTAGTCTTCCAATAGAGGTTTATTGTTGAAAACTAGTTTTTTTCAGAAAAATTTCTGCACAGCACAGGTTTGGTGTATAAAGTTCACACGTACATGCCTTAGTTGAAGAAAGTGAAAATGACAGAAGTCAGGCTACGACTAGCACATCAACCATCTACATTTGGGTTTGGGGTTGAAATTTAATTCAACGACAAATGTTAATAATCAGTTTTGAAAACCAAGAAACAAATTACGAAACTGCTTGGTGTTTTGATGTCGAAGATAAATAGAGTTAAAATAACGGTTCTGAAACGGTTTAGTCCATCTGAAGTTTTCAAAACAAGTCCCGTAACACCCGTAGATGCACAGGCATATGGTGCATGTGAAATGTTTAAGGAAGGCCAAGAATTTATTGTTGAAAACCTGAAAATGCCCGAAGGCTTCTGCACCATGGCTTGGATGTCCATTAGCGGCAATGTACGAATCTTGAGTTATGGCTGCAATTTTCCATGGTTTAAAGAAAAGGGCGTCACCATCAACTGTTGCATCGACGGACTTAGACCCGTGATATTCAAGATAGAACGCATCTAAATTGAGTTTGTGATTAAAAGTTAATCTAAAAAATTACTTTGCCCTAAAGGCAGGTTACAACCAACATATTAGCTCATGTATCTATTCAGTGTTTCTTGTGAAGTTTTTGTTCTAACACCTTCAAAATACAAGCGTAATGTAAATCTTCACCGAATTTGACACATAGAAGGTTAAATGTTCACACAGTTGTAGTTTAAGTATAACCATGGCAAAAGATAAAAACAAACTACATCAAACCAGTTGGTTATAGGTTAAAAAAAGGAGGGTATGGTTTTTGGCAATTGATTTGGATGTACTGCTGATTCAGATTGTAGTAAACATCATTGTTATGGCACCAGTTCTTTGGTTAGCGGGAAGAACACTCGCAGGTAAAGAGAACGCAAAGTTTGTTGACGCCATTTGGATTGTTGTTCTTGGCACAGTTATCAGCACAGTTTTCAACGCAATGTTTGACGGAATCATTGCAGCTATAATATTGTTAATAATACTGCTGGGTCTGGTGAAGCACTTCTTTGACTGTGGATGGCTCAAAGCATTCGCAATCGCTGTGCTTGCGGCAATCATCTTCGTGGTGATAATTGTCATCCTTGGCGCTATCGGAATTGGTTTGTTCACACTCTGGGCATTTTAGTCCAGAATGTGAAACAAAACTCCCCTTTATTTTTTTTAATCCTTAGATTTGGTTTTTGTCTTCTTTACAGCCTTGTTTGCTTCGGCAAAAGCAGATAATCCTACGACTTCTCCATTAACGATGTCCAGAGGCACCGCAAAAACGATTGTGTTGCTTTGGTCAAAGCTGATGTCTTCTAGGCTTGAAAGTGATCGCAGATACATTGCGCGGTTGCTCATTTTGCTGACTGCTTTCTCCAAGTTTTCGGCTGCGGTTAGTTCACCTTCACTTTTGATTATTACTGCACGTTTTTCTCGTTCAGCTTCGGCTTGACGGGCGATTACTCGTTTCATGTCTTCGGGCAGTTCTACGGTTTGAAGTTTTACTGATATTATGTCTACTCCCCAGTCTGATGTTTCGCGGTCGACTATGTTTGCGATTTTTTCGGCTACTTCGTCTCTGCGCGCTAGGAGTTCGTCTAGTTCTACGTCTCCGACCACGTCACGCATTGTTGTTTGGGCGTATTTCATGACGCTGTCCCAGACGTTTCGGATGTTTACGATGCTAAATTTTGTGTTAACAATTTTCACGAAAACTACGGCGTCTACGGTTACGCTGATGTTGTCTTTGGTCATGACTTCTTGTCGGGAAATGTCTAGGTTGATGATTCGTTTGTCTTGTTTTATGAAAGTTTCAAGAAACGGCCATTTGAAGAAAAATCCGGGTCCAACAAGTCTTTGGAATTTTCCGAAACGAAGGATTATTGCTTCTTCCCACTCTTTGTTTATTGAAACTGTTGAAGGCAATGGAACTAAACACACTAGTGTTAACAGCCCGAAAAGTAAAGCGATACCACTTGGAAAACTAAAAGCGGTTAGCACGCCAAAGATTATCGCTAAGACTATGAAGAACATAAAAGGTGCTGGTGAACGGGAATATTCTAGTTTTTTTTCACTCATTTTTTCATTTTATCTCCTGATGATTCAGTATCAAAATCAGTTTATGCGTATTTACGCATTAAAACTTTACACATCCACCAAGGACAACTAGGGGATTACTTCGCAACTGTTGTATTTCAGGTGCCAAAAATCGGACAAACTAATGGTTTTGTTTTCGATTAACGCGTTGACCGTTGGCAACGCCGATTTTAGCGATTCAACCATATTTTGTACTGTTTTGCACACCAAACCGTACTGCTCCAAAGTCCACTGCTTTGTTATGTTTGCATAAAGGCACCGTCCGCCGCATTCACCCAAAATTGTGCAGCTACTGCAGGGTTGGTCCACAAACACTTGCTTAAGCTGTAACGGATGCGCATCTTGAATATGTCCTAGATAGTAGTCTTTCATTCCGCTCATGGCTGGGCATGGGATTATGGTTCCGTTGGTTTGTATACTGTAGTTTGCCCACCCCGAACCGCACCGCAGTTTACTTTGTTCGTTAAGCAATAGCGACTGCATAACAGCAAGTAACGGGTAGAGCTTCAAAACTTTGCCAGATGTTTCCATTTGGTCTACCCAATACTGCACGAGTTGCTGTATCTGCGGGTTGTAACTATGTTCAACCCATTGTTTGAACTGTCTTTTTGGGAAATCTGTTTTCCAGAATCCTGCGTCAAGCTGCCAATGTATCGAAGAAAAACTGTGGTCAGGGTTGTTTAGCAGCCACCTGATTTGGGGGTAGATGTCTGTTTGTTCCATCAGGGTCATTCGGGCGATTATTTCGCCAGTGTAACCATTTTTTCGTATCAGGTTAAGGTTGTCTGTTACTTTTTTGTAGATACCGTTTCCGCGGTAGTAATCTGTTAGTTTTTGGTCACCATCTAACGAAACAAAAATGGAAGTAAACCTGTTCACGTATTCGGGTTCAAGCTGGTGCAGGTGCAACCCGTTTGTTTGGATATTAAACTGCCGCGCGGATACCGTGTCCATTATCTGCCTGATTTTGTCGATACAAAGCATGGGTTCTCCGCCGTAAAAAATCAGAACAGGCTGGGGGTCTTTGCGCATAAACTGTTTCAAAACATTTATGTCGTAGTTGATTTCTGGTGGGACACCGTAATCTACAGTGAAATCGCCAAAATCCGCGTCCATATCGTCGCACGATTTTCCGTAACAGTATCTGCATTTCAGGTCGCAGTTAGTGGTTAACAGCAAATGAAACAGCAGCCCAGACACCTCAAGACACGTTACCGTTTTAGTATTTCACAAACTTTGGCAAACGTAAACTTTTCCGTGAACAAAAATCTACCGTTCCAAAATGAAGCAACAAATATCCAGTTTTGGTGTTATGCTGTTTTAATGATAAATCTAAAAAAGGAAATAAACTGAATTGTAGTTGTGCCAAGTAAAATCAATCTGCTAAACAGCATTGTGCGGTCTAGGTTGCACAGTTTTTTGAACGAAAACCCAGTTCACCCCATGTTTGTCCATTACGAGTGCACATACCGATGCAACATGAAATGTGTGTTCTGTAACATCTGGAGAAAAAAGGACCTAGCAAAAGAGGCAACCACCCAAGAAATCAAACATCGGCTGGTTGAAGCCTACGATTTGGGCGGTTCAGTTGTGAGCTTCACGGGCGGTGAACCCCTGCTAAGAAACGACCTAGGAGAACTGCTCAAGTTTTCCAGCAAAGAAATTGGCGTATTCACAGGACTTGTTACCAACGCAATATTATTAGACAAAAAAATTGACGACATCTCAAAACACACCGACGCCTTGGCTGTTTCTTTTGACGTTAACCACAAACAAACATTCAACCAAACCAGAGGCGTAGACGCCTTTGACACGGTCAAAAAGAACATCCAAAACGCACGAAAGCTGGGTGTAGAAATGGATTTGCTGTCGGTAATAACCAAAGAAACCTTTGGCCATATAGATGACACAATCGAGTTTGCAAAATCTCTTGAGTTGCCCATCCATTTTTCTGCAGTTGACAATGTTCCAAGAGAATTTGTGGATGTAACCGACGCCCAAGATATGAAGATGGACGCCAACAGCATTATTTTGCAAAAACTGCGGGAAGAAAAAAAGCAATATAAAAAAATCCATTTTGAAAGCGACTACTTCAAGTTCCAGTCAATGGGCGGCTTTAACAATGTTATCAAATGTTCGTCGGCAGCTACTACAGTAGCGATTAAACCTGATGGCGCTGTTGCGTTGCCTTGCCCATTTTTCACTTTGATGGAGATTAAAAAAGACGAAAAACTCAAGGACGCATTTAAAACGCAGAAAGCTAAAACCATCATCAAAGAATGTGGTAGCTGGGATTTTTGCAAGGACTGCTCGATTAACTGCATGTATGTTGTTTCTTTGATTAAGTACCCGTATTTTATGATACGGTGGATAAAAGACAAATTCTAACCACAGACACCAAACTGGGAGTCAAGAAGTTTTATCTTAAAGGTATACACAATCTAGGGTAGACTACCTATAGGTAATTTGTGGGGGTACATGATTTGTCTGAGAAGGAAACAATCAAGAAAGTAAAAGATAAACAAGGAATTCTAAGCAAGATTCAAAACTTCTTCACATTAGGTTACGGAACAAAAGAAGACCTAAGAGAACTAGACAAAAAACTTCGAGACAACTACTACGCCACACTAAGAGACCTACGCCACGTATGGGAAGACCTGTATCTAGAAGCGTTGGATGCAGGCGCAGGCTCAAGCAGAGACTACAAAAAAGTTATCCAAGTCCTTGACCGCGTCATGGAAAAAGTTCATCACGCAGACTACGGTTACGCGGGATTAATGGACCGCAAAGGTCACATACGCGAAGAGGAACTAGCGCGGATTTTTAACCTCGACAAAGAAGTAGGCACAGACGTTGAAGCGCTGAAAGCTGCGGTTGAAAAGACCAAGAGCGAAGTCGAAGCAGAAAACTGGGAAACCGTTTCTGCGGAAGTAAAGAACGTAAAGAGTTTATTACTATCTTTTGAAGATAAATGGAATGAACGCGAAGGACACTTCAGGCCATTAGAAATTTAGGAGAATAAAAAAGATGCCAATAATAGAAAAAGTTTCATGGGATTTTGCTGGCGCAGACGATGTTGCGTACAGATTTCCTAACCTTTCCTTGAAATATGGAAGCCAAGTTGTTGTTAAAGAAAACCAGTGGGCAATTTTCTTCCGTGACGGAAAAGCCTACGACGTTTTTGGTCCAGGAAGGCACACAATCACAAGCAACAACATTCCACTGTTAACTGGAGCACTAAAGGCACTAAGGATTATTGGGGACATCTTTGAATGCGAAGTAATCTTTGTAAGCAACAGCCAATTCAAAGGCAAATTCGGTGGCCAAGCATATTCTGCGCCGAGCGGAAATATTCAGTATCAAGCTGAACTTGGTTACTACGGTTACCTGTTGTACAAGGTTGAAGACCCCAAACTGTTTGTAATCGAATTCTTTGGCAACCGCGAAGCAAGCAACTCTGCAGATATCGAAAACTACATCCGCGGATTTATCAACGAACGGGTTATCGACGAGTTTGCTAACCACGACATATTCAATGTTGTAAAGAACGTAGACGAAACCACAGACAAAGTTGCTTTAATCATAAAGGATGAGGCAGCGCGAATAGGCCTGAAAATCATTGACACAGTCTTTGAAGGCGTTAAGATACCTGAAGAAGCCAGACGTTTCGCCACCACCATGGGTCAACAGGCAATGACCATGCAGTACATGAAAGAAACAACCGCAGAAATTCCGGAAGGAAGCGGAGGCGCAGCGGCAGCTGGTGTAGGTGCAGGTGTTGGAATAGCAATGGGAACTGCGCTAGGAAAGGCGATGCAACAACAACCAACTCAGGCAGGTGCACCTCAGCAGGTGGTTTTGTGTTCTAACTGTGGAGCCCAAAACGCTGCGGGAACCAAATTCTGTGGAAACTGTGGCAAGAGTCTTGCTCCTGTGGCTAAGGTTGCTTGCCCGAAATGTGGAGCAATGATGCCTGAAACGATGAAGTTCTGTGGCAACTGTGGGTCTCCAATGAAGCCGCAAAAGATTAACTGCCCAAAATGTAAAGCAGAAAACTTGTCCACAAACAAGTTCTGTGGAAGCTGCGGTGAGAAACTGCAATAACAAGTCTTAAACAGGGCATACACAGGGTTTTGCATCTTTTAGGTGGGACTCTGCGGTTGCTCGGTGTTTCGTTGGGTAAGTGCCTTCACTGCATTTGACAAAGCTTGAATCGCCTCTTTGCGTGCTGCTATAGAGCCGTCGGTTCTTTTGCTTGCAATGTCATTTTCTAGTTTTTGCATCTTCTCGAGTTCGGCTTGTTTCTTTTTCTCGTATTCTTCACGAATTCGTTGCTGTTCAACTGCAGAGTTCTGCGCAGCTAACTCAAGCAACTCTTTTACAGTGTTCAATTTCTGAGTGACTTCAGAAATTTTTTGTTCGTGAGCAAGTTTCTTGAGGGGTTGAAGGAAACTAGTTTTAGTGTCCTTTAGTTCAGCAAGTTCATTTTCCAATCGTTTTACACTTTCAGTCAAGTCATCCTTGGAACTGTTTTGGTCAACATCAAGGTCAGCAGATTTCGTGTCAACACCTGTTTGTTTTTTAGCAGCGGAAGTCTCCATTGCCAAAGACAAACGGTGTTTTGCATCTTTCAATTTCTGGGTGAGAGTGTACCGTTTTTGTCGCATTGCAATTTTTCTGATGAAGTTAAGGGATTTGACGTCATTCGTTTTGGCGATTTCATCTTCAAGGCGTTGAACGTTTCTGATCAAAAAGTCGAGGGCACTTTTTCCTCTAACTTGCAGGTTTTTGCTTTGGGAATCATATTCATCGTCCATCTCTCGTAGAATATACTTTTTCTGTGAAAGTGTCTGTGATGAGGCTTCAATTTCTTCTTCTTTTAGTAGCCTGTCTGCAAGTTCTGCTTCAATGTCATT
>JAOZIC010000222.1:5793-8453 GCA_026014605.1 Candidatus Bathyarchaeota archaeon | reverse complement strand
CTCTTCAGGTACTGGAGTAACTTCTGGTTCAGGCACCACAACGGGTACTTCTTCAGGAACTTCGATGGTTGGAGCAGGTTCGGGTGGAGGTATCTCCTGCACGGGTGCAGGTTTCTGAATCTTTTCTTCTGCAAAATGGGTGGCAAAGTCTTTGAATTTCGGTACAATTTCGCCAACTACTGCCATCATTAGGTTACGGTTTTTTGTTTCACTTAGATCCATGACTTGCAATTGTCCGTCGTCAGATGTTAATATCAGGTGTCCCGCAGAGTCTATGCGTGCTTGGGTAAATCCTCGCATTCCAAGTGGAAGCTGTGAGGTGGAAACCGTAACTGAAAACATCTGTTGTGGCACTTGTTTGAGCACTGCAAGAAACTCTGTTACCAAAGCTTTTTCTTCTGAGTGTAACTTGACAATTTTGTTAACGTCGTCCCCAACACGTTTTAATGATTTCATCACTTCCTCTGTGGTGAACGGCTTTTGGTCGGTAGTTTCCTGTTTTGTTGGGGATTTATTCATAGTCATAGCTAGCCAAGTTGGCAATAGAATGCTATTTTGAGAAAAACGCTTGCGTGTCTCAGAACTTGCAAACAACTAAGACGTTGCGGTAACCATTTTGTGATACTAATGTTTCAAACGGTGTTTTTGTTAGTCAATGTTTCTTGACTCGCATATGTTTCAGGTTGGTCAATTTTTCTTGACAATGTTCCTTTTCTAATATGCAAACACATGTAATATTGGCTAGATATGAAGCAGAATCTGAAAAATGTCAGACCTTTGCGGTTGACCGTTAGGTCATTTTCTTTGTTTGGCTTGAAAATCAATAAGCTAGTAGCAGTTGGAATAATCGTTGCAATAACAGTGAATCTGGCGGTAGTTCTGGTTGGATTTGGTTATTTACAAAATGAAATAAACCAACTAAAACTTGATTCAGATAACACCCAGTCTACACCAGAACAAACAGAACAGCAACCAACTTCGCAGAAACCACAAGAACCAACAAACACAGAACCTGAACAAACACAAACTACATCGTCAACAAACAATGAACCAACCCAAACAACACCACCACAATCAACAGAAACACCTGAACAAACATCAAGTCCTACGCAGACAACTGAATCAGAAGGGTCAGGGGCTAACCTAATTCTTGAAGGGCTTAGTGTAGGGTGGGGAAAAAATGATTGTGACGTACCCATAATTCTGATTGGTGCAACAATTAAGAACATTGGAACCCAGACGGCATACGGCGTTAGCCTTCACATAGAAGTGTGGTTTTCTGAGGAAAAAGGTATTGATAGCATTTTAAAACTTGATAAAGAACTCCTATGGGTAGCCCCACCCAAACAAGTAGACCTTGCACCAAGTGAATCGTATTCGTTAGACAACAGATACTACAGGGAACGTCTGGTTGTTGGTGTACCACCTAAATTTAGGGATATTTATTCAAGCTACAAGATTACACCAATGTGGGATTAACTGCGAGGCATTTAAGAAAAACAATAAGCCATCGTTTTTTACAGTTCGTTACCGTTTTGGTGTTCTGTTTTGGTATTCAGTTTCCAAAATTTTGCGGAAGACATCGATATCTATTCCAAAGTCCTCAGATACTTCCACGATGCTTGAAGCATAGACGTGGAATATTTCTTCTATTGTTTTTCGCATCAGTTCTGGGGGGAGTTCTTCGGTTGGTTTTAGAAAGAGTATGTACCACCGTCCAAGGTTGGTTGGGGTGTACCATTTGATTCGTACTTTTCGTTTTCCTTTTCCGAGTTGTTCCATTCCAGTTTCAAGCAGTCCTGCGGAGACCATGCGTTTGAGGTATTCGATTATGGATTTGTTGGAGTATGAGGTTCCTTTGATGAAGTCTCGTTGGTAGGTTCGTCCGTCTATTTTCATGTCCATTAGTAGGCTTTTGCCGATTTTGGATTGGAGTACGCTCCAGATTAGTCGACGTTTTTCTGTTTCCAGAGGAAACGGAAGAATATAGTGCCAAACATCGTCGTTGCCCATCAGCGAACCCATCCAGTATTACATTACAGTATTAAATGAGTGTTAATAAGATTCACGCTGTACTCGGGATTCACAATTGTTATTTATAGTATTAATTCACATTGTTTCTTACGTGATTAGACTCATGAGACTGGACTCTAAACTACTGGTACTTGTTTGCTTAACAATCTGCACGTTACTAGTGAATATTCCGCCAGCAGTCGCACAGGATACAGAATATGAACTGCAGCTAACATACATCGAAGTTTACAGGGACGGGGTGGTTCGAGTCACACAGATGATGGCGGTGAACGAGACTTATCCTGTGGTTACGGTGCCGTTGTTTGGTTCATCTGCAAACAATTTCATTATTTTGGACGAAAACCTGACAGTGTTAGACTACGAACTAGTAGGAAACACTATCAACGTTTACACTTTAGGAACAACTGGTTTTTCGGTGCAGTATGAAACATCTGCATTAACAGTAAAAGAGTTTGACGTTTGGAGCCTAGTTCTGGATACACCAGTAAACGTCACTGTGATATTACCTGAAGATTCAACAATAATTGACCTCAACAAAGTACCAACCACAATTGACACAATGGGAAACAAAATCATGTTGGAACTTTTTGCGGACCAATGGGTAATAAGTTACACATTTCCGTTAG
>JAOZIC010000222.1:0-5693 GCA_026014605.1 Candidatus Bathyarchaeota archaeon | reverse complement strand
ATCATGTTGGAACTTTTTGCGGACCAATGGGTAATAAGTTACACATTTCCGTTAGCTCCAACTGCAGAGTTCGTGTTTAGCGAAATTGAAGTTACAAACAAAGACACAGGAGAAGTCAGTATCACAGTTGCAGTAACCAACACAGGCGGGCAGAGCGGTTCTGTTTCTGTTCCCCTTAAGATTAATCAGACAACAGAAGACGAAAAAACAGTAACCCTTGACGCAGGACAATCAACTACCGTAGAATTCATAGTAACCAAAAATCCTGGAACATACATCGCAGAAATAAACGGGGAATCTTCTGAGTTCACGGTTGATGGTTCAGAATCGAATCTCACGGGCTTTGAGTATATCATAATTGCAGTAGTTGGAATTGGCTCAGTAATCGTTGTGGTCTTTATTTTTATTAGAAAAAGAGGACCAAACGTCCAGAAGGTTCTCAAAAACCACAATCAGTTAAACCAAGAAGAAACAGAAGTAATACAGTTCCTAGCCGAAAAAGACGGCAAAGCCTTCGAAGCCGAGATAAGAGAACATTTTCCACAAATCCCACGAACTAGTCTTTGGAGACTTGTCAGACGACTAGAAAAACTTGAGATTGTTGAAGTCAAAAAGATTGGACTTGAAAATCAGGTTATATTAAAAAAATAAAAAGGGTTGGTGGGACTTAGTTCCCATTACCGTTACCGTTGCCATTACCGTTTCCGTTGTTGCCTTGTCCTTGATTTCCGTTACCTCTACCGTGAGCAATTTCTTGTTGCAGAGCTTTGTCAACATCTCGTATTGTTTTGCCGATTTCTTTGAGGTCTTTCATTACATCGTGGATGTTGGCGTTTCCTTGAGCGTCATCAGTCAGGGTTTGGAGTTGTTCCATGAACTGTTCCATGTTTTCATACTCAAATGATGCCCAGATAGAGTCCACATCTACGCCTTGCCCGCCAGCGTATTGGTATCGTTCTCGGAACCGTTCGCGTATGCGTTCCATTTGTGCAAGGTAGTTGCCTATCCTGTTGAGGTTGTTTTCTTTGGCAATGTCTTTTAGGATTTGGTGTGCATCAGATATCAAACCGTTAGCAATTGTTAGGTTCTCAGCGACGTCTGTAAAGTTGCCGTCTAACAGCCACAGTTTTGCTTCATCTATGTTGAGGTATGTTGTTGCTTCATCTAAAAGCTCAAGAGCTTCTAGCACTTCTTCGGGGGAGGTTTCTTCGTATTCTTCCAAGATGATTCTTAGGCGGTTTATTCGGTCAAGTGCCCGTTCCATTGCTGTTAGGAGTCCTTGTCCGTCTAGGATGTCGCTTTTAGAGATTCCAGATTCTTCCATTATGTATTGGATGTTGGTTAGAACTTCTTTGAATATGCTAAGTGCTTCAGTTGCGTTTTCGATTGTTCCGTTGTAGTCTTCTAGTGCCAAACATTCTTCTGCGTTTGTGACGTTTTGTGAGCCTTGTTCAAACAGTGTCACGTTTTGGTTAAATTCATCAAGTAGTCCAGCGGTGTCGATTGCTGTTGTGTTCAAAGAAACCAAGTCGATAAGGTCTCCGACTCGTTCTTCGGCACGTTGGGCTATTTCAAGAATTTTTTCTGCGCGGTCGGCATCAGTTTGTTCGTTTAACAATGCTGAGGCTGGAACCGCAGCTACAATGATGCTTGCTAAGATGACAAATAGTGCAATTCGACTTGTTTTCATCGTTTTTCACCATTCTGAACTATTGTCTAAACTTTAAGTTAAGGGACACTGCGGCATAGCCGTTTCAAGTTTTGGAACGGTTGTTTCAATAGTTTTTGGGCATAACCGCTTTATGTTTTTATCCTACTACCCAATATTTGTATGTAACCAAAAAGGAAACCTGAGCAATGCCAGACAAGATTATTGGACACGGAACATGGTACGACAAAACCGCCGTAAAAATAGTGGAAAGAGAAAAAAAACTAGGCAGAAACATGGACTTAATCAGAACAGAAAGCGGACTGGGCGCTTCTGGTTTTCCACACATCGGCAGCTTTGCGGACTGTGCACGTTCATATGCGGTTACTTTGGCGCTTCAGGAGCAAGGATACAAATCAGAATACATCGCCTTTGCCGACGACCTAGACGGACTCAGAAAGGTTCCAGCTGGGCTTCCGGACTCTTTGAGTAAACATTTGGGTTATCCGGTTACTTCGATTCCAGACCTTGAAGGATGCCACAACAGTTTTGGCGAACACATGACAAGCCTGCTGCTAGAGTCACTAGACCAGAGCGGAATAAAATACACGTTCAAGTCTGCAAAGAAGTCGTACGAACAGGGACTGTTTACTGAACAGATTAGAACAATTCTAACCAACGCCCAACAGGTTGGCGAAATCGTAAAAGACGAAGTAGGGCAAGAAAAGTTTGTTGAAGTCCTGCCATATTTTGCAATCTGCGCAAACTGTGGTCGCATTTACACAACTAAGGCTCACACGTTTTTAGAGGATGAAAACAAGGTCTTGTACACCTGCGAAGGACTAGAAGTCAGAGGCAAGATGCTTGAAGGCTGCGGACACAAAGGCGAAGCAGACATCACCAAAGCAGAAGGAAAACTCGGCTGGAAAGTTGAGTTCGCCGTCAGATGGAACGCCTTGGACATCCGTTTTGAGCCTTTTGGAAAAGATATCTCAGATTCGGTTAGGGTCAACGACAGAATCTGCAACGAAGTATTCCACTGGGCACCGCCCTCACATGCACGCTACGAAATGTATCTGGACAAAAGCGGGAAAAAAATCAGCAAATCTGCAGGCAACGTTTTCACTCCGCAGGTCTGGTTCAGGTATGGTGCTCCACACTCTTTGTTACTTTTAACACTGAAGCGGTTTGTTGGCGCCAGAAGCCTTTCGGTTACTGATATTCCGCAGTACATGAACGAATTTGACGAACTCGAAGACATCTACTTCGGTAAAAAACCGGGCTTGGACAAAAAAGAGAAAGCCAAACTTTCTGGGCTCTACAAGTACTGTTGCCTGTTTAATATCCCGTCTGAACCGGGTGTGCATGTTCCATATAACTTGTTGACGTTTCTTGCGAAGCTTGCGCCCGAGGGCTCTGAAGTAGACTTTGTGTTCGAGAAACTGCAGGGCTATGGCTACGGAAAAGAGGGACTAACAGATGACCTTAAGCAGCGGATTGGTTATGCTCTTAACTGGTCTAAGGATTTCAGTGAGATTACAGAAAAAGCGGTAGAACTTAACGAGCAAGAACGTGCAGCTGTAACACAGCTAATCGACGCGCTACAAACGCCTGCTACTGAAGAGGAGATTCAAAGTGCTGTTTTTAACATCGCGAAAAGTAACAATATTAAGCCTGGAAAGTTCTTCAAGGTACTTTACACGGTTTTGTTGGGTGCTCCGCAGGGTCCAAGGTTAGGTCCTTACGTGCTGGCGATGGGAAAAGAAAACGTCATAGACGCGTTGAAGAGGGCAACCAAAAGCTAAGCATAAATTGTTGCGTTTGCAACTAGATTATTCTATGCGGTCGTAGTCTAGTCTGGTCAGGACCCCGGCTTCCCAAGCCGGGTACTCGGGTTCAAATCCCGGCGACCGCACCAAATTTTATTGTTATTTCGTGGTTGGTCGTATGATTGCTGCTGTTCCGTATGCTGAGAATATGGTGGCGGTTCCGTTTAGTATGTCGCTTGTTTCGAAGTCTGTGCGGATTACTGCGTTTGCGCCCATGGTTTTGGCGTTTTCGATTAGCCGGTCCATGGATTCTTTTCGGGCTTTTTCTGCTTCTGAACTATAGGAGGTTACTTCGCCTCCGAACATTCCTTCTATTCCTGCCATTATTTTTCCGCCTACTCCACGTGTACGCACGGTAATTCCGTGAACTGTACCGAGTACTCTAACGACTTCGTAGTCTGGAATAGTTGAGGTTGTAACCACAAGTACCCCAGTTATTTGAGGTGTATCCAGTGCTGCGCCACAGTTTTGGCAAAAACTTGAGCCAGCAGGTGAACTTTTTTTGCATTTTGGACATGTTTGTTCTGACATTTTAATCATGATATCAATAGTTGAAATGTGCTATATGTTTTTGGCACTTAGATTCTATTGTTCTGTATAGCCGTCAATATTTTATGTGAACAAATTTTTCAAACATGGTTCGGATGTAACTTGTTTAGTGGCGCACAAGCGGTTCGGGCTCGTGACCAATAGGATGTAGTTCATACAATGAGAATACTCAAAGACTTGTGCGCCGCCCTTCCTACCAATCTGTGCTTTTGAAAAGCGGCAAATCAAAGTTGAGTTAATGTTTTCCTTTGGTTTTTCTGAAAAAAGGTAGTTTTCAACAATGTTCTGTTATTAGTCTTCAAATATGTTTGAAGTCTGAAATGTGACCCGTTATTCTTACGGCTCAGACAAGACATCATATGTGCATGAGACTGTCATATTTGTTCATGAAGTCTTCTATTAGTTTGATTCGCGCTGCAGCCTTTTCTTTAAGCTCAGATGAATCAGAATATTTTATGACCATGTTGAACCACTGAATTGCTGTTTTTGAGCGTTCTCTCCAGTTCTTTTCGTCGTTCATGTCCAAATAGGTAGTGCTTAACTGTAGTTCTGCTTCTGCTGCGAAAAACAGTGTTTGTGCATCACCAGAAATGTTGTAGGATTTCAAAAAACATGAAGATGCCTTGAAGTAATCTTTGTTTTGGAAGTGTTCCATGCCTTCTTTTAATGCTTGTACTCCTTCAGAGTGTTTTTCAGAGGCTTGAACTTTTTGGCGAAGTTCTTTTATTTTGTTGATTTGGTCTTGAGCCATTTTTCGGATCTCATCTGAGGTTGTGTAACGTACACATGTTTCGAAGTGGTCAATAGCGTTCAACGAAAAGGTGTCCCAGTTGCGTAGGTCTTCGTTTTTTAAATAGTTCGTAGCAAGTTTGAAACTGGCGTCTGCGCTCATCATAAGCGGTTTTATATTACCTGTGAGGTTGTATGCCTTGGTAAAATTGGTCATTGCTTCGTAGTAGTTTTCTTGCGCCAGTGCGTTGATTGCTTTTTCTATGTGTTCTTCGGCTGGTGTCATCTTTTTTGTTCGCCTAGCTACAACGCTATCCGATGTAATGATATAAGTTTTTATTGAAATTACGTAAACATTCCAAAAACGTAATAGTTTATTCCAAATACGCCAGCCTGTAACAAAGAAAGCAATGTGTACATGTGTAGCACTAATGATTTTGAATTTACATCCGTGCTTCACAAGTGATATTAAAAAAAGTCCAACAAATACACAGTTGGCGAGCCTATGTCAACAGCATTAAAAAAAGCAAAATCAATATTTGCATCAAGGGAACCAATCGATTTAGCCAAATCGTTGCTTGCACCAAAAGAAAGTGTTGAACAAGCAAATACAATGTTTGCCACAAAAGAACCAGTTAAAGAACCTGAACAGGTTGCTTTAGATGACCCAACTGTTGAAACTGTACATGAATCAAAGCTGATGTTGTGCCTCAAAATCTTGTGTACACTTGTTTCTAAAGGACCAATGAGAGAAAAACAGCTAAAACACGAGTTCAAAATGGATGAAACACGCCTGAAATCGCTTATACGACTACTTTGGAACAGAGGTCTAGTTGAAGAAGAAAAAACCCGTAGCGGTACCGAACCCCGATACGTGGTCACAGAAAGGGGCACAAAAGTCCTCAAAGTAATTGGTCCAATAATTAAAGAAGCACACA
>JAOZIC010000093.1 GCA_026014605.1 Candidatus Bathyarchaeota archaeon | reverse complement strand
GTTACGCTTCTGGTTCCGGGCAGTTTTTTTATTTCGCCAAACAGTTCTGAGGGAATTTCGCCCTCCAGTATCAAAGTTAACTTCGGGTGTGTGCTGGTACTTGGGTCTTCTGCGAGTACTTGGCGTATTCCCAGCCCTTTTTCTGAAACTATTCGTGTGACGTTGGATATGATGCCTGTTTGGTTTGCGTCTTGGGGAACAAACACAATTACGCTGTAGTCGAATTCCCGTGCAACTTCTTGTAGTGAGCATACCTGTCTTAGGTTCATGTAGATTCGTTTGAGTTCAGGCGTGGATAGTATTGTTTGGACGGTGCTGTCGACTGCGCGGCGTTCTACGCCTACTTCTTTGGCGATTTGTGTGTGCGGGATTTCGATTCCGCCGCTTACTACTTTGCCTTGTTCGTTGACTTGGAAGCCTCTTTCAAACAAAAGCTGTGCTATGCGCTCTTGTGCGGGTAATTCTTTGAAAAATTTCTCTATTTTGCTCCACATATCTGCCTCAACCCAAGGTATATTGTTGTTCGGTAAAGCTTATATAAACACTTTAGAGTAAAAAAGGTTAATTCTTCCAACCCAAGAATGTGAAAACTCATGACAACCAAAAAAATATTCCTAGACGAAACCGAAATACCAAAACAGTGGTACAACATTTTACCTGACCTTCCCAAAGAATTGCCACCAATGATTCACCCAGAAACAAGAGAGCCAGTTAAACTGCCTCCTCCCCTGTTTCCAAGCGAGTGCCTAAAACAGGAATACAGCACCGAACGGTGGATTGACATACCTGAACCAGTTCGTGAAGCTCTTCGAATCTGGCGACCAAGCCCACTGATTAGGGCTACGGGTTTAGAAAAAGCGCTGAAAACTCCAGCTAAAATTTACTACAAATACGAAGGCGTTAGCCCTTCAGGCAGCCACAAAACAAACACGGCAGTTGCCCAAGCATACTACGCCGTAAAAGACGGACTGGAACGTGTAACAACCGAAACAGGAGCCGGACAATGGGGCTCAGCCTTGTCCTTTAGTGCACAACATTTTGGGATTAAAGCTACAGTTTACATGGTAAGTGCGAGCTACCACCAAAAACCATACCGAAAAAGCATGATTGAAACGTGGGGCGCAGAAGTTTTCCCAAGCCCAACAAACCGAACCAAAAGCGGCAGAGCAGTCTTAGAGTCTGACCCAAACAGCACGGGCAGTCTCGGAATTGCAATTAGCGAAGCCGTCGAAGAAGCACTAACAACTGACAACGTGAAATACACTATCGGCAGTGTTGTTAACCACGTTTTGTTGCACCAGACTGTTATTGGTTTGGAAACCCAGAAACAGTTAGCGATGGTTGATGATTACCCAGATCAGATTATCGGCTGCATCGGCGGCGGTAGTAGTTTCTCCGGAATCTACTGGCCATTCTACTACGACAAAGTAAAAGGCAAAGCACCCAAACAAACAGAGTTCATTGCAGTTGAATCTGCTGCATGTCCTAAAGTAACAAGAGGATACTACACCTACGACCACGGCGACACCGCAAAAATCATTCCTTTGGTTAAAATGCACACAGTTGGTCACACTTTCATTCCTGCACCAATCCACGCAGGTGGACTTCGGTACCACGGAATGGCACCAACAGTCAGCCTGATGAAAGAAGAAGGCGAAGTTTCATCCCGTGCATACAACCAACTACAAGCTTTTGACGCAGCAAGTCTGTTCGCGAAAACAGAAGGAATCATTCCTGCTCCAGAGCCATCCCACGCAATCAAAGGCGCAATTGACGAAGCCCTAAAATGCAAAGAAACAGGCGAAGAAAAAACAATAGTGTTCTTGCTCTGTGGACATGGACACTTTGACATGAAAGCCTACGACGACTACAACCACGGCAACATGCTACCATACGAATACCCACAAGAAAAAGTCAACCAAGCCATGAAAAAACTCAAAGCACTCTATCCATGGCTCAATGACGAACTAAGCAACATTGCTTAGCTCCCACCTCTTCTTTTCTTTCTTTTTT
>JAOZIC010000075.1:8544-16183 GCA_026014605.1 Candidatus Bathyarchaeota archaeon | reverse complement strand
GTAACTGCGGAATCAACTTCTGAACCAAAAACATGGTCTTGACGTAACTGCACAGAAGTAGACGAGAAATAGAAAAACAGGGCTATGCAAACTAGCACCAGAACTCGAACTACAGTTACGGTTTTTGAATCCAATCTTGTCACATTCACAAAACGTTTCAACAAAACACGCCAAAGGCTTTATGAAAACAAAATATGTACCAAAAACCGTTTCCAGATACCGTGTTTATCGGATTTCAATCGGGATTCAATTCAAAACCTGAACAAAACAGCAACAAACCTAACAAACACTAGGCTGTGAACAAAAAATAAAACAGCAAAAACGAGGCTTTCTGCTAACAATCCACATTAAAAGATGTGTCTTGTTTTGGCCAGGTTACCCCATGTGAGTTTTTGCAACTATCAATGTGGCTGTTTGAAAGATATCGGGCAGTACTCTTAGTTTGTCGGTTAGAAACTCGTTTAATTCATCCAAAGTTTCTGTGTTTACCTGCAGAAGGGCATCGTATTCTCCGTAGGTCATACTGACCCGTGTGACTTCCTTAAAGAAAGAAGCTTTTTTGAGAATGTCCTTTTCGGTGCCCGGATTCAAAGTAACCAAAACATAAGCTAAGACAGACATCTTGCAACTCCTCCTGAGAAGAGCATCATTGCAAGAAATTAACCTTTCGCCTGAAAACAAAAAAAGGCACAAAACAAAAATTGCCCAAAAACTTTGTTTAAACAAGCAAATTAACGGTTTTTCACCAAATCTTGAGCCAAACAAGCCGCCCCAATAACCGCAGCATCGGCTCCTAACTCGGCTCTTACGATACTTAGGGGTTCAACCGCAGCAGTCAAGGCGTTATCTGTAACGAAGTCTTTGACCATTGAAACCAACTCTGGAATGTTTTCAATGATTCCGCCGCCAAGAGCCACAACACATGGGTTGAACGCATTAACTATGCTGACAACTCCTGCACCCAAAAACTTGCCAGTTTCTTCAACCAACAACCGAGACAACAAATCTCCTTGACGGTACGCCTCATTAAGAGTAACAGAAGAAACATTACTCACACTACCCGCCAAAAGCAACAACCGTTTACCTTGAGTCGACAGGGTTCGGATTGCTTCTTGAGTACGCTCTGCAATAGCCCAACCACCAGCATACGCCTCCAAACAGCCATAGTTAGGGCAACGACATTTACGTCCACCAGAAACAATAGTCATGTGACCTAACTCGCCGCCCGTGTTTGAACAACCAGAAAGTAGACGCCCACCGCTGACAACGCCTCCGCCGACACCAGTGCCAACAAACAAAACCACCAAATCGTCTACACCACGACCAGAACCAAACTGCCACTCACCCCATGTTGCAGCACGAACATCATTAGTCACAAAAACAGGCAACCCAACCTTTTGTTCCAAAGCTTTTTTCACATCAACTTTTCTCCAACCCAAATTAGGAGAACCACGCACAACTCCTTTTTCGTCAACTTGAGCAGCAACACCAACTCCAAGGGCTGCAGCCTGTTTACCAGTTTTGCTATAACAAACTTCGATACCCGCTGAAATGTCATCAAATACCGCATCTGGAGATTTGGAAGAAAGCAAAGACTTGTGACTAACCAAAACATTACCAGAAGCATCCACTAAACCAACATTAATTTTGCTGCCCCCTAGATCGACACCCAACGACAGAGGCGCATCCATCTTTTCAACCATGATGATTCACCTGTAAACTATAGTGCAGACCATAATCCGCTAAACTTTTTCCAACTCAAAGCATCAATACTTTGAGATAAACAATGTAAACATAAAAAGCAGATTAACCTTTCTACACAAAAAAATAAACAGACAAAAATAAGAAAAAAGGAAAAAGAGGGGTTAACTACTTTTTTAGTAGTCTTCAGGCATTCCGCCTGGAGGAGCCCCACCAGCAGATTTTGTTGAAGCGATAACATCATCGATTCTCAGAATCATAGCAGCAACCTCTGCCGCAGATTTCATCGCCTGCTCCTTAACCTTCATAGGCTCCACAACACCAGCTTCGTAGCTGTTAACGATTTCACCCTTGAAAACGTCAACACCCATCAAATGACCGTTCTTCTTTTCGTGAGCTGCCCTCAAGCCAACAAGAATGTCGATTGATTCCAGACCAGCGTTCTCAGCCAAAGTTTTAGGCACAACTTCTAGCGAATCAGCAAATGCTTCAATAGCTAGTTGCTCCCTGCCACCAACTTTGGTAGCAAAACCGCGAAGAACCTTTGCGATTTCAGCTTCTGTAGCGCCTCCACCTGCAACAATCACGTTATCTTGGACAACATCCGCAACAACAGACAATGCGTCGTTCATTGCGCGGTCTGCTTCGTCAACCATTCGTTCAAGTCCAGCGCGGATAAGAATTGCAACAGAGCGGGGTTCTTTGCATTTTTCTACAAATATCATTTTGTCGTCGCCGACTTTGCGTTCTTCGACTATGCCTGCGTCGCCGAGGTCTTTTTTGGTTAGGTCGTCAAGTTTAGTTACGATTTTTGCTCCTGTAGCTCGTGCCAGTTTTTCCATATCAGATTTTTTGACACGTCTGGCTGCGATGATTCCGTCTTTTGCCAAGAAGTGCTGTGCCATGTCGTCGATTCCTTTTTGACAGAACACCACAGTTGCGCCTGAGGCGTTGATTGTTTTGACCATCTCTTGAATCATACGGTTTTCTTTGTCTAAGAAGGCCTGCATCTGAAGAGGGTCTTTTATTCGGATTTCTGCGGAAAACTCTGTCTTTTCAACTTCCAAAGGAGAGTCAAGCAAAGCAATCTTTGCGTTTTCAACCTTTTTGGGCATACCTGCATGAACAATTTCTTTGTCGATGATTATGCCTTTGATAAGTTCGGTGTCGTAGAGGCTTTTGCCTTCTTTCTTTACGCGTTGAATGTTGTCAATGTCCGCGATAGTTTTGTCGCCACGTTTTTCTGCAATCAACTTCACGGCATCAATAGTAATGTCAGAGAGGTGACTGCGCGCGTTTCCTACAGCTTTGCTTCCCATACTGGTCATGGAAACTTTTTTGAGTGTTTCGCGGTCGTCAATTTCTACTTTGATTGCCAGTTTGGCTAGGGCTTCAACAGCTTTGTCTACAGCTTTTCGGTAGCCGCGAACAATTACTGTTGGGTGAATGTTTTGAGCCAACAACTCTTCGGCTTTGCGCAAAAGTTCGCCAGCCAATATTACTGATGTAGTGGTTCCGTCACCCACCATGTCGTCTTGGGTTTTTGCAACTTCAACCATCATTTTTGCTGCGGGGTGCTGGACATCAATTTCGTCCAGTATTGATGCACCGTCGTTTGTTATTGTTATGTCGCCTAAACCGTCGATTAGCATCTTGTCCATACCGCGAGGACCAAGAGTGGTTCTTAAAACTTCGGCGATTACTTTAGCAGCCATGATGTTGTTTGTTTGTGCTTCTTTTCCTCGTTTTCTTGAGGTCCCTTCTTTAAGAATAAGAACGGGTTGTCCGCCTTGTGTAGTTAAATATGCCATACAAATCCTTCCATTATTTTTTGGCTAAATTGCTAGCAACTCCACTTTCATGAGGGAATATAAAGTTTTTCACTAACAATAAGGGAGGCTAGAGTAGTGCCTCGTTAAAGAAAAGGGGGCAAAAAAATTTATTTCTCTAAAACTTTTCGTGCAGCAATCTCAATGTCTTCTGATTTGACGGTTTTTCTACCAGCATGCATTGCATAGTCGATAGCTTCTTTGGCTATTTTGACGCCGATGTCGTCTAGCTCTTTGGCTAACGCTTTTGCTGCTGCTTCGCTTACTCGGCTTGCTCCCGCTTTTTTGCAGATTCTGTGCATTGGAGCCACAGATAATTCAGGATTCTTCATATTACACTCCTTCGCAGCGTCTTTTTTATTTCAAGACGTATTTAAGTTTTTCATTCGTTTTTAGACCTTTAACAATCTCCTTTTGCCATTTAACACCGTTTTTTCTGTTTAAGGCCAATTAGAAGTGCAATGTAAACGTTAATTACCCAGTTTCCAGTTTTAATCAGTTAACAAACCGCTTACCCACACAAGGGTGAGTCCAATGGTAACAACAAATCTCGAAAAAATTTTCACCCCAAAAAGCATCGCCGTCATCGGCGCAAGCGACAAACCAGACTCTGTCGGATACGCCTTAATCAAAAACTTGACCGAAACAGGGTATGACGGAAAAGTTTACCCAGTTAACATCCAAAAAAACCAGATTCTGGGACTTAAAGCATACCAAACGGTTGACCAGCTACCCGAAACCGTTGATTTGGCGGTGATTGCTACCCCCGCAAAAACTGTTCCAGACATTGTTGAACAGTGTGGCAAAGCAGGAATAAGTGGAGTAGTTATTGTTTCTGCAGGGTTTAAAGAAACAGGCCCAGAAGGCAAAGAATTAGAAACCAAGATTGCTCAGGCCAAAACAAAGTATAACATGCGGATTGTTGGCCCAAACGCGTTGGGGGTTATTCGTCCTAGCCTCAACCTTAATGCAACGTTTACAAACAAGATGCCAAAACAGGGAAACATCGCGTTTATTTCCCAAAGCGGAGCCTTAGGTTCAGCGATTCTGGATTGGGCTAACCACGAAAACATCGGGTTTAGCAACTTTGTTTCTGTTGGCTCCATGATTGACGTGGACTTCGGCGATTTAATAGACTACTTTGGAACAGACCCCAAAACCAGAAGCATACTAATGTACATGGAAAGCCTCACAAACGCGCGAAAGTTCATGAGCGCCGCAAGGCATTTCGCCAGAACAAAACCGATAATCGTAGTTAAAGCAGGAAAATATGACCAAACAACCAAAGCCGTAGCCGCCCACACAGGAGAACAAGCAGGCGAAGACATAGCATACGACGCCGCGTTTAAACGGGTGGGAATGGTTCGGGTCGAAGAAATCGGCGACCTTTTCAACTGCGCAGAAGTTTTAGGAGTCCAACCCCTACCCGCAGGACCAAAACTGGCAATAATAACCAACGCAGGCGGAGCAGGAGTTATGGCCGCTGATGCATTGATTTCTGGGGGCGGAAAACTGGCAAAGTTAGCCCCAGAAACCGTTGAAAAACTAAACAAAGTATTGCCCAAGCACTGGAGCCAATCAAATCCAGTCGACGTTCTCGGAGACGCAAAAACAGACAGATACGAAACCGCAATCACTGCGTGTCTTGACGACAAAAATGTAGATGGCTTGTTGATAGTTTATGCGCCTTTGGGTTTGTCGGATCCTTTGGAGGTTGCAGAATCTGTTAGCAAAATTTGCAAAAAACGGGCGTTTGGTAAACCGATTTTGACTTCGTTTATGGGTTACGAAGAGGTTGAACAGGCAAACAGGGTTCTTAACGAGAATAGTATTCCGACGTACGCTACGCCCGAGCAAGCAATCAAAACATACCTGTATATGAACCAATACAAACGCAACCTTGAGTTACTCTACCAAACTCCTGAGGAGCTTCCTGTGGACAGTTCTCCCCCGAAACGGCCAATATCGGTGGTTATCAGGGAAGCGGCAAGGCAAAACAGGGAAAACTTGACAGAAATTGAATCGAAACAGATTCTGGAAAACTACAAGATTCCAGTAATCGAAACATTAACCGCAGAAACAGAAGACGAAGCCGTTTTCGTAGCCTCACGGATAGGTTACCCGCTGGTATTGAAGGTTTTGTCGCCTCAGATAGTAAATGCGTCTGAAGTTAAAGGCGTTGTTTTTGACATCAAATCTGACGCGGAACTAAAGGAGTCGTTTCGTGAAGTCATGGCGCGAACTAAAGAACTAAAACCGGATGCCCAGATTTTTGGAGTTACCCTTCAGCGCATGATTAAAAAAAGTGGTTACTTGATGATGCTTGGCGCCAAAACTGATTCGCTTTTTGGTCCACTGATTCTGTTTGGAATGAACGATGAAGTTGACGTTTTTCACGACATCGCTGTAGGTATTCCACCGTTGAATCAGGCGTTGGCACGTAGAATAATTGAGGAAACTGGTGGCTACATGGTGCTAAAGGGTTACAGAAATCTTCCACCCGCCAATCTTAAACTGATTGAAGAGATTATGGTGCGGTTTTCTCAGTTGCTTGTTGATTTTCCGCAAATAAAACAGGTTGACATTAACCCATTGTTTATCAACGAAAAAGAGGCACTTGCCCATAACGCTAAAATTGTAATCGACAAAGAACATGCCTCAAAAAGGTTTGAGCCTCACGAACATCTGGTTATAAGTCCGTATCCGAAAAAGTATGAAACTTCGTGGAAGATGCGGGACGGCAGAAGTGTGTTGTTGCGTCCAATAAAGCCAGAGGATGAGCCGATGTGGCTTGAGATGTTCCAAAACTTTTCGGAGCAGTCCATCCGTTACAGGTTTTTCCAGATAATCAAAGACACCCCCCACGAGGTAAGGGTTCGTTACTCCAACATCGACTATGACAGGGAAATCGGCATAGTGGCAGAACTTAAAGAGGAACAACGCAAAATCTTGGGAGTTGTACGACTGATCATAGAACCCGATGGAAAAACAGGCGAAATTGCGTTCATTGTCGCTGACCCGTGGCAGGGGCTTGGTTTAGGAACTAAAATGGTTGACCACATGATTGAAATCTGCAAAGACAAAAAACTGGACTCAGTTTACGCGTATATGCTGCCAGACAACCGCCGAGCAATACAGCTTTTGAAGAAGATGGGATTCACCATCGAACATACACCAGATGTAACAAAAGCTACGTTAAACCTAAAGGAGTAACAGCGAAGGGTTAGCGGCGTTCAGTTAAAGACCGCAACTGTGCCTCAAAAATCTGTAAAGTTTCTTTGTCGTACAGGCAGTAAACCACTTTTTTTAGCCCTGTAGGGCCATCCAGATACGCTATTGTTGTGGCTAGCATTATGGTGGCGCATCGGTCTTTTGGAAAACCAAAGATTCCGGTGCTTATTGCGGGGAATGTTATGCTTTTTAAGCCGTTTTTGTCTGCGAGTTTTAGCGAGTTTAGGGTTGCGTCTTTTAGTTTGTCGTCTTCGTGGTCGTCGCCGTGTATTGGACCAACTGCGTGAATCACATATTTTGCGGGCAGGTTTCCGCCTGTTGTTATTACTGCTCCTCCGACGTATGTTCCGCCGATTCTGTTGCATTCTTCTTGAATTGTTGGTCCGCCTCGTCTTCGGATTGCTCCTGCGACTCCGCCGCCCATCTGTAGGGCTGCGTTTGCGGCGTTTACTATGGCGTCTGTTGTTTGGTTGGTTATGTCGCCTTGGATTAGCTCTAAAACTGTGCAGTTGATTGTGGTTTTCATGGTTTGCATCCAAGAATAATGGATGCTGATGCGGTTTTTAGTTCTTGCCTTTGTTTTGGTTTTATAAAAATGGGGGTTAGACGGGTATATCCCGTTTTTTGAACACTGCAAGGCTTGCGAGTATTAACGCGAGGTTTATTCCTCCGAGTACTAGTACGTCGCGGGCAAAGTTTGCGTAGTTTCCTGCTCCGAATACTTGGGCTGTGTCGTAGTAGAACCATGTTGAGAAATATTGCAATGATTCGCCTACGCTGGGGTTCATTACTGGTGAAAAGTCGCCGATAAAGAACATCACAAACATGACGATTACTGCGATGGCTGTTGTTCGTTTTGCGTCTAGAAATATTGTTGA
>JAOZIC010000075.1:0-8444 GCA_026014605.1 Candidatus Bathyarchaeota archaeon | reverse complement strand
GTCTTCTTTGGTTATGTTAAGGGGTTTCCACATTTAGGCTGCCTCCACAGTTTTGTTGTTATAATGGTTTTCGTACGGCGACACCTGATAATACTCAAGAAAGATGTCTTCCAGTGTCGAGTTTCTGATGTTCACGTCACTGTAAGAAACATGGTGAAGCCAATCTAATACGTCGTCAAGTTTGTTTCGGGTGCACAGAAAGGTCAGAGTTGAATCTTCAACAACCAAGTTTTTGACCGTTTTCGCTAACTTTGGCGGGAGTTTTGTGTCTGCAGCTGAAGCTAAGGTTAATTCGACGTGTTTGAATGCCAAGTTTTTGAGTTCCGACAACGTTGAGACTTCAACTAAAGAGCCTCTGTTGATGATTCCCACTCGGTGTGCTACTTTTTCGACTTCTTCGAGTTGGTGTGAACTCAGAAAGACTGTGCAGTTGGTTTCCTGCTGTTTTTCGGCGAGTAACTTGTAGAATTCGTTTTTGATTAACGGGTCCAAACCAGATGTTGGTTCGTCTAGGATTAGAAGCTCCACGTTTGGAACTAGTGTGAGGATGATTCCGATTTTTTGTTTGTTGCCTTTAGAGAGTTCTTGAACTTTTTTGTTTAGGTCAAGGCTCAAGTGGCGTGCAAGCTCTTTAACAGAGCTCCAGTTGATTTTGTGGTCATAAAATTTGAACATGTAGTTTAGTATTCTTTGTCCGGTCCAGTTTTTTGGGAACCCCATTTCTCCTGGAAGGTAGGCGATTTGGTTGTGGATTTTTTGTGTACTTAGTTGGGTGTCGTATCCGAAGATTGTTGCGCGTCCTGATGTTGGGCGTATCATGTCTAGGAGTGTTCGTATGGTTGTTGTTTTTCCTGCGCCGTTTGGTCCTAGAAAGCCGAAGATTTCTCCGCGGTTGACTTGTAGGTTTAGGTCTTTTATTCCTATGTCTTTGCCGTAGTATTTTGTCAGAGCGGTTGTTTTTATGATGTGGTTGGTTTGCATTTCATACCGCCTGTTTCAATTTTCATGAATATTGAAACGTGTTGTATTGGGTTAAGCCACTATTTAAAGCTTTTCAAAATTCATGAAAAATGAAAAACATTTATAACATCCACAAACAAACATACAAACGCAATGACACAACACGCAACCGCCGAACAAAAACTCAGAGAAATAGAAAACAAAATCGCCGACACAATAACAAGCCTAAGCACTCTAAAAGGAAGAACCAAAAAACACGCCAGAATCACTGCACTGCTCTACATCTACAAAAAAGCAACCCAAAAACAACTACGAGAAATCACAGGCTACAGCCTAGGAACAATCTCAAACAACATCCAATCCTTAGAAAAACTCGGAATAATCCACAAAACAATAGACCCACAAACAAGAGAATACGTCTACGAAACAGAAGGAAGCATCTCACAACCAGGGTCTAGGTCATTAACCAACATTTACGAGTATTTTTCTCAACAAAAACAGTTCCTTAAAAAAATCAAAACAAAACTTGACAAACCAAACATGCCAAACAAAAAAGGCTACAAAAACATCACAGAATTCGTAAACAAAATGGAGTCGATGTTCCCAGCCATAGAAAACTCGATGCAAGAAATCTTAAACCAACTGCCACAAACAGGAGGAAAAAACGTAGATGAGTCCTAACACAGACTTTGTTGACCCTCAAGGGTTCGACCCAGAAATCAGGGAGATAGAAAAAGAAATCGTAGACTTTTTTGTAACCAAGGGGTCAGAATTTACTGGTCGACACCCAATAGTTTCCACGGTTATGACATATTTTTACATCAGAAAAAATTTGACACAACATGATTTGAAGGTTTTAACAGGCTACTCAGCGGGGACAATCTCTAAGGCGGTGCGCCAGTTGATTAAGATGAACATGATAACAAAACACACAATTCCGGGAACGCACAAACACATCTACAAAATGGAGAGTCTGCCCATAATATCTCCGAGCTATTTTTTGAGAACTGAGAATGTCATGGATGAAAAAATTGCGGAACTCAAGGAAATGAAAAAGACGTTAGATGACAACGCCAAGCAGATGAAGAAGTTTGAAACATATCAAAATGCTTACGCGACAGTAACGCAACTTTTGACGCTTTTGCCGACAGTACATAATTTCTTAGAAAGCATCGAAAAAGAAATGAAGAAAACAAAATCAGATTGAACATACGCCGAAAAACGGCTAAGCACAAAACAGGAAATAAAAAGTATAAACCGCCGATATAACGGCAGTTTGTTTTACTTTACTGATTCTACTTTAGTTACTTCAGGTATGTGTTTTTTGAGAAAGTTCTCAACGCCCCATTGCAGGGTCATTGCAGACATTGGGCATCCGCTGCATGAGCCTTGAAGTCTGACTTTTACGACACCATTGTCGAATCCGACGTATTCTAGGTCTCCACCGTCAGCTTGAAGTTGGGGTCTGACTTGTTCAAGAGCTTTTTTTACGCGAGTTTCTACATTTTCACTCATTTAGGTTCAACTCTTTAGTATGTTTAACGAGTTTAGAAAGTAAACAACTCTAAAAAAACGTTTTGATTTTAAACCAAAACCATAGAACAACGTTTTTACATCCAGCCGCCATGCAACAGTTGTTAGGTAGATAAGCTTGAAGGTTGGTTTTCACGTTTCAATTCACGGGTCTGTGGACAACGCACCAGACAATGCACTAGAACTAAGCTGCAACACGTTCCAAATATTCACAAGAAATCCCAGACAATGGAAAACAGCGCCCATACCCCAAGAAGTAGCTGAGAGATTCGCAAATAAAGTCGAAAAGTTTGATTTACAACCAGTTTTTGCTCACATGCCTTATTTGCCGAATTTGGCGTCACCAAACGACGATGTTTACAAAAAATCTGTGGAAACACTAACTTCCGAGTTGCAAAGGTGCAATCAACTAAAAATCCCGTATCTGGTAACACATCTGGGCAGCCACGTGGGTTCTGGAATGGAAGCAGGTTTTGGCAGGTTAATCAGTGGCATCAACAAAGCACTTAACGAAACAGAGCAAGGAGTTATGCTTTTGTTGGAAAACACTGCGGGAACAAAAAACAGCATGGGCAGCACTTTTGAAGATATTCAACACATTATCGAAAACATCTCTGAAACTGACCGTGTTGGAATATGTTTTGACACAAGCCACGCGTTTGGTGCGGGCTACGACCTTAGAACTAAAGATGCAGTGGGAAAAACAGTCAAAGACATAGACCAGATTATAGGCTTTAGCAAACTCAAACTAGTTCACCTTAACGACTCCAAAGGAGACCTGAACAGCAGAATCGACCGACATGAACACATCGGTTTAGGAAAAATTGGGGAAGAAGGCTTCAGACACATACTGACAAGCAAGCTTGGACAGGTGCCGTTGATAATGGAAACTCCACGAGACACAAGACGAAACGATGTGGATAACTTATTGAAAGTAAAAGAATTGGCTAGTTCCTAAGAAACAAAAAGGTTATGTTCGTTCAGATAATGGAACAAACTTTCTTCCAAACTCGCCAGTATATTTTGATGTTGGACGAATCAGAACAGCGTCCACATACTGTTCCAGCACATGGGCAGTCCAACCAGTTACTCGGCTGCAGGCAAAAAAGGCAGTGAAAAATTCCCTAGGAACGCCTAAGGCATGCATAACCAAAGCAGCGTAAAAGTCTACGTTTGGGAAAATTCCTTTTTTGTCATGTACGGTAGCCTCGATTTTTTTGGATTTGTTGTAAATTGCGATAGTGTCGCGTTGATGGCACAGGTTTTCAGCCATTACTCTCAGATGTTTTGAACGGGGGTCTTCAGAACGGTAAACGCGGTGTCCGAAACCCATGATTTTTTTGTTGTCATCCAACATGGTCTGGATGTAATGTTCAACTTCGTCGATACTGTTTATTTCATACAGCATAGCCATGACTCTTTCGCTGGCTCCACCATGAAATGAACCTTTTAGCGTACCAACTGCAGAAGTTACTGCGGAATACAAATCTGAACCCGTTCCAGCAGTTACACGCGCAGCAAAAGTAGAAGCGTTCATTCCATGGTCAGCATGCAGTATCATGTAACGTTCCATTGCACTTTTTTCTTGTTGGTCTGCGGGTTTTCCTCGGAACATGTACAGAAAGTTTTCTGCGAAACTGTATTCTTTAAGCGGAGTAATCGCATCCAGATTTGAACGCGTCCGGTAAAGAAACGAAATTAATGTAGGAACCTTAGCGATTATGCGAATGGCGCGTCGTTTGTTTGCTTCGTCTGATGTTTCGTCTGGTTCGGGGTCGAATTCTCCGAGGTGAGAAATTTCGGTTCGTAACACTTCCATTGGGTGACAGGTTGGTGATGCGTCTCGTATCCGCTCGACAACTTTTTTGGGTAGTTTCATTTCGGAGTAAAGCTGTGATTTGAGGTCGTTTAGTTCAGTTTGGGTTGGTAACCTGTTGTTTAACAATAGGAATACTACTTCTTCGTATGTTGCTTGATTTACTAAATCGTCGATGTTGTAGCCTGAATAGTAAAGTGCTCCAAGAGGGTCAACAAAACTAATCTGGGTTGTTGCTGCGGCGATACCTCTTAGTCCTCGGATTACAATGCGTTCACTGTTTTCATCTGTCATGCTCATCAGCTAGGTTCTGAATCTTCTTTTTACAGATTTTTATGCAGAAGTAGATTAAGGTTTCCGCCAAGTTTCACCCTAGACCACAGACTTATCAACAAACGTTCAGATTCGTTATGTAGACAAACTAAATACGTTCAACTAACAAAAACAGCAAAAAGTATTAGCACACCATTAACATTCAAGTAAATGAGGAAAAAAGATGCAAGTTAGAACAATTGCAACAATCATCGTCTGGATATCAGTCGCGTTACTGCTCTTGAACAGAGCATACCAAACAGAATGGATGACACCCCTAGCAATTGTACTAGCAGTTATTGCCGCTGTTGTTTATTTCATTCCACGCATCAAAAAACAAAAACCAACGACAGCAGAAGCAAAACGCCCTGAACCTGAAAAGCAAGCCTAGTTTTAAAGTTTAAGTGGCAATAAGGGTTTAACCACACGAAACCTTATAGGCAAAACCACATAAAAAGAAGAAAAACGGCAATTATTGTGGTGTAAAATGAGAAAACAAAACTTACTCCTAGTTACATTATTGATAATGGGACTGTTAGCGGTCTCTTCAGTTTCATGTGTAATAGCTCAGGCAGACTCAGACAACGACGGAATATCCGACGCCAAAGAACAACAACTGGCATCTCTCTATGCGCCGGTCATGCATTTTGCAGATGGAGAAAAGTTCTACCCAACAGACGCTAACTATCACATACAAAACTCTGAGCTGTACAGAAAAACAGAGGACTCAAACATACTAACTGAAGCCTCGCCCACAGCAACCAGCATCGCCCAATACACAACAGAAGATTACTTCTTGAACAACACATTAGGAAGCGGCAACCAAATAGCCCAAGACTACCAACAAAAACGCCAAAGTTATGGAGATAAAATCTACGCACACGTAACACGTCAGTCAGGGTCTATTGTTGTCCAGTACTGGTTCTTCTACGCATACAACCCCGGAAGCCTAAACCAGCATCAAGGCGACTGGGAAATGATAGAAATAGTTCTAGACTCAAACGAAACACCACAATACGGTGCATACTCCCAACACAACAGTGGACAAAAAGCAGAATGGACAGACATAGAAACCACAGATGAAACACACCCACATGTTTACGTTGCTTTAGGTTCCCACGCAAGCTACTTTAACCAATACCAAGGTCGCGTAGGCACAGAAAGCGATACAGTGGGAAACGCGTACACGTTAGCCCCAGAAGACTATGAAGTTGTTATCCTTGGCGAAAAAGGGGCAGAAAATCATCCAGATTCACAGGATTGGCTTGAGTTTGGTGGAAGGTGGGGTAACTGGGCTGAACTGGCAGACATAATCGTTGGCGGTGCGGGACCAAGCGGTCCAGGACAAGGAGAAAACGAATACAAATGGACTAACCCAGTGTCGTGGGCTAACGAAAGAGAAGTAGTGGATCAAAGTTGGTTCACCATAAGCATGGTTGTTTACTTCATTCCACACATTATCATAGCAATCTTGGGAATCGTTGCAGCATACAAAATCTACAAGATAATCAAACGCAAAAAAGAAGGAAAACTTAACCTACTGAAAATATTGCGCTCCAAAGCGGCTATCGGCGTAATTCTTGGAATCGTAGGCATCGTAGTCTACTTTGCAGGATTGTTCATGCCGTGGTACATTGTTTCAGGCGACATCCAAACCAGCGTCATATCCACAACAGGACAAACAGAAATAGTTCTCATCGACGGCATTAAAGGACTCAGAATCAACATGCTGCAGGGCGACCAAGGTCTAACACCAGTATTTGGAATTGGAATCCCGTTTGGACTGTTGTTCATTGCAAGCGTTGTACTAAACATATTAACGATTATCGGAGTTGAAAAAGCAAAAAGCCTGTCCAAAACATACATCATAAGCGGCATAACCTCGCTACTCCCAGTAATAATCATCATACTGCTCATATTCGGGCTGGTAGGATTAGTCACACAGTTTGCAGGCGCAGTTGGCGGAGGCGGTCAGACACCCATACAAATAACAGAAATAGCCTCGGCGATGTCGTCTTCTCCGTTCGGAGGCGAATTCTCAGACACCATCGACACATACGGAACAATAAACGTAACATGGGGCTTAGCAATTGGCTCTTACCTGTTCATTGCCGCTGCTGCAATAAAGATAGTTGCAGGAATACTAATTAGAATAGGAAAACAGCCAGAATAAAAAAATACAAAAGAGGGAAAGAGAAAAAAATCTCTTTCTTCTTGTTGGGTTTCAGTCTTTCTTGATGCTAAAGATATCCAAACGATCAGCCGCGTTAATACAGCATTGCGGGTATCTTGCTTGATTCAGTTATCTGCAGAGCAACATTGACTTCATTGAAGTACCTTAGAACGGTTTTGCCTTTTTCAGTGATTGCATAAGCGATTTTAGTTTTGTTTCGTCTCTTTTTGACAATTTGCTCTTCGATGAGATTTTGATCAATCAAGAATCCTAAGTTCTCTTTTAGGACGCTACAATTGACGTTTGCTTTGTACATTACATGTGTGAGCTTCAATGGACCGTTCTGAGCAATAACCTTGAGGATATCGATATACATCTCCATTTTTGATCTTCGCATCGGTTAAACCTCTACCATTAGGGAAACTACACGTAAACAGACACAGATTTCCAATTTTGACAAACCAAAAATCATGGCCTATCACTACGTGAGCAGACAGCTACTTACGATAATTTTACCTTTAAAGCTTGTTAAGTCGCACGGATATCTGACAATATTATGTTAAATGATAGGACACACAGTTATTGGTTCATAGGCGGGTATTAATTCAAGAAATTTGTTTAACAAAAAAAGCAAATATTGCTACAAAAATGACAAAAACTGTACATTTTAGGCTCCGACATGTACAGTTTTTAACACCCAAAAAAGCCGACGTTTGGCACCAAACCCAAAAAACAACAAGCTTTCAAAATTTCACTCACAAAACGAGCCGATTACCTGAATCGGTTTAGTAATTAGCTCAGAAAACTGACTTAAACGATTTTTTTCAATAGTCACCAAAACCGCCGTTGCAGGACCTGCAGACTTTTTAGCATAAGAGTCAGTCAAATCAAGTTCAGCAACTAAACCAGAGTCACTTACAAGCACATCTACTTCATGCACCATACCATGAGAGCCTATTGGGATAATATCATGAACATAACCGCAGTTTAAGAACTTCAACAAGTCGGCTAAATCCGCAATCTCGCCACGTTTTTCTGCAGGCAAAACTTCGTCTTTAACACTTGGACGACCAACTGCAACAATTAAATCGTTTGGCTTTGACCAACCGATTCTTAAACTGTTTTTTGGCGCCACCCCAACAACTGTTATGCCGATTCCAGTTTGTTCCACTTCAATTGTTTTTTCAGTGCTGCCAATTACGACAACAGAATCGTCTAACTGTGCTAAGCTAAGTTCATGTTTTATGCCTTCAAGAATCTCAAAACCCGTAGGGTCTGGTTCAACCCCCAAAGTATTAGTTAAACATGTAAGAGTTGCACCCACAGCGAGGACTTCCATCAAAGCCACTCGAGCAGTAAACCGTCCAAGTGTGAAACCGCTTACTTTGATTTTGTCCAAGGGTTTGGGTCCGATGCCGCCGCTGGAGTCGCAACCCACAACCATAACCGTGTCTTGGTTGACGTCCATGATGGAGACGTCGCGAGCGGTTTGAATGGTTTTTGTGGGAAGCGACTCTAAGTTCATATTCTAAGCCTTCTGGCTCTTACGCTGACGTATAATATAGCGGCGAGTGCTGCGTTTAAGCTCGATGCCATCAGTAACGGAATTGTAACGTTAGTGATTGTTGCAGCTACACCCATCGAAGGAAT
>JAOZIC010000158.1 GCA_026014605.1 Candidatus Bathyarchaeota archaeon | reverse complement strand
GAAAAAATATAGTTTTCAACAATGTACCTCTATTAGTCTTCAAACATGTTGTTGAATTAGTTTTGTTCTTACGGGTTAATCTTAAAAGTTAGGTCAAACATTTCCAGAACAGTTTGAGGGAATGTTTTGAGCATAGACGGATTCATTGACTATAAACGGCGTGAGTTCTGCAACGACGTAAACTGTGTTGTGCAGGTTGAACTAAACAAACTGCCTGCTGGGTCTGAAGAATACGAACAAATCAGAAAGACCTGTAGCACAGACTGCAAATATACCACGTGGCAGTTTCATCACTGGCTTATAGAGAAAGGATATTTAATCGTAAGACCATCAGATGAGTGAGGAAAATAAAATGGATTGGGGAATGCAAAACCGATTAAACCGACTCATCCAGAAAGACGGAAAAGCACTCTTTCTGCCCATTGACCACGGGTACTTCCAGGGACCAACAAGCAAACTGGAAAAACCTGGAGAAACAATAAAACCATTAGTCCCATACGCAGACGCCGTCATGATGACCCGAGGCGTATTAAGAAACTGTGTTGATCCAGCAATCGAAAAACCCATAATTCTAAGGGTTTCTGGAGGCAACAGCGTAGTCGGCGACGACCTTTCAAACGAGGAACAGATGACTTCGATTAACGAGATTCTTCGGCTCAACGCAAGCGCCGTTTCCATGTCTATTTATGTGGGCGGCAAATATGAGCACCAGACACTGAAGAGTTTTTCAAACCTTGTTAACCAATGTGAAGACTACGGCATACCAACCATGGCAGTAACCGCAGTTGGCAGAGAACTGGAAAAACGTACAGCAAGATACCTAGGACTGTGTTCACGTATCGCCGCTGAATTGGGTGCAAGAGTAGTGAAAACATACTACTGTGAACAAGACTTCGCAAAAGTAGTTGACGGCTGCCCCGTGCCAGTAGTTATTGCTGGTGGACCCAAGGTGGACACTGCACTGGAAGTTTTCCAGTTCGTCTACGACGGCCTGCAGTGCGGAGCTATCGGCGTGAATCTTGGCAGAAACATCTGGCAGCACCAGTATCCAGTAGCTGTTATGCGCGGTATTCGTGGAGTCATTCACGACGGCCTAACAGCCAAAGAAGCACAGCAGCTATTCGAAGAAGTGAAAGCCGGAAAGGCTTAACTGCCTTTTCTTTTTTGGTGAACAAATGCTTGTAGCAGTTTACCACAACAACAGGGACATCCGCATACAAGAAGTTCCTAAACCCGAAATCGGCTCTGACGAACTATTACTAAAAGTCATGGCAAGCGGGTTATGCGGAACCGACGTGGTAGAGTGGTACAGGCTTCCCAAAGCCCCACGAGTTTTAGGGCACGAAGCAACAGGTATAGTTGCTGAAGTTGGAGAAAACGTAAAAACAGTCAAAGTCGGCGACCGAGTTTTCGTTTCACACCACGTTCCATGTAACAGTTGCCACTACTGCAACAAAGACGCCCACACAGCCTGCGAAACCCTGCACACAACAAACTATTACCCCGGAGGCTTCTCCCAGTACATCAGGGTGCCAAAAATCAACATAGAAACAGGCATCTACAAACTGCCCGACGATATGTCGTTTGAAGAAGGAACATTCATCGAACCCCTAGCCTGCGCAGTCCGAGGACAACGCCTAGCAGACATCAACAAAAACGACACCGTGCTAATAATCGGCAGCGGCATGGCAGGAATACTGCATATTCAATTAGCGAAAATGAAAGGTGCCAAAACAGTTTTTGCAGCCGACATCAACCCAGACCGCCTTGCGTTGGCGAAACAGTTTGGAGCAGACCACGTCTTAAACGCTAAAGATGATTTGCCAAACCAAGTAAAACAGCATAACAACGGTTTAGGCGCAGACAAAGTAATCGTGTGCACAGGCGCAGAAAAAGCGGCGTTAACTGCACTAGAATGCGTCGACCGCGGAGGAACTATCCTGTTTTTTGCGGTTCCAGACCCCACGATTAAGATTCCGATTCCAATAACCCAGTTCTGGAGAAACGAAACAACAATCAAAACATCCTACGGCGCAGCCCCAC
>JAOZIC010000188.1 GCA_026014605.1 Candidatus Bathyarchaeota archaeon | reverse complement strand
TTGGTTTTTATACCACCAAAGCATACCAAAATGCCACGGTAACGTTAAAGGCCGGGGATAAGGTTTTATCCGAAGAACAGGTTGCCATTAATCCTGGGAAACCGTACAGTAGCCAGGTAGCCATGCCAGCCGGGGTAAGCGAAAATCAGCTCCGGGCATCCATTTCCGCAGAAGGGCGCGAACTGGTCGCCTATTCTCCTGTAGTATTGGAACTCGAACCGGAACCGGTAGCTTACAAAGAGCCCCAGGCGCCGGAGAAAATAGAAAACAATGAAGAATTATTTCTTGCAGGGCAGCGGATTTACCAGTTTCATAACCCGATGCTTGACGCAGATCCTTACTGGGAAGAAGTATTGAAAAGAGATCCGGGCGATGTTACCGCGAATACCGGTATGGGGATTTTAAACCTGAAAAAAGCAAAATATACAAGGGCTGAAAAATATTTCAACAAAGCTATTGAACGCCTTACAGCACAACATACAATCCCCAAAAACGCAGAACCCATTTATTATTTAGGGTTAACTTTAAAAGCCCTGGGACGTTTGGACGAGGCTTATACTGAACTTTACAAAGCAACCTGGAAGCAAGAGTGGAAGGCGCCGGCATATTATTCGCTGGCCGAAATTGCGTCTTCACAGGGAAAATATGGGACAGCGCTCAACCTGGTTAACCATGCCCTTGATGCCAACACCCTTAACATACGTGCTTATGTCCTGAAATCGGCTTTATTACGCCACCTCAACCGTGCAGATGAAGCCATGGAAGTTGTTTTGTCTGCAAAAGAAAAATGCGATCCGCTTGATGCGCAACTGATGGCCGAACAATGGCTGGCTTCAAAGGAAAGTAACATTTTGGAAATATTGTTTACAACTTTGCATGAACATCCTGTCAATGCTGAAGAAATAGCTGCCGGGTATTACAATAAAGGGCTTTGGGTCGACGGTGAAACAGTATTATCTCAGTTCATCAAAGAGGCGAAAGATAAAAACGAAATTTCACCGATTGTCTACTATTACCTTGGGTATTTTGCAGAGAAACAGGGGAAAGTTCAAGAAGCTCAGGAATACAGGAAGCAGGCGGCCCTCCAGCCATCAGACTATGTTTTCCCTTTCCAACAGGAGGTTATCAATGTACTCCGTTCTGCAATTCAGGCAAACCCATCCGATCCCCGTGCCCCTTATTATCTTGGAAACCTTTTGTATGACTGGCAACCGGAAGAAGCAACTGCTTTATGGGAAAAATCGTCTGTTTTAGATTCCAAAGAACCAGTTACCTGGCGAAACCTTGCTGTTGCCTATTCCCACCAATCCGGTGAGAATTCCAAAATGAAGGCTATTGAATGTTTGGAAAAAGCAGTAAGCCTTCCAAATCCTCACCCCACATATTTTGCAGAGCTTGACCAGCTTTACAAATCAACCAAGGTAAGTGTTGATAAAAGGCTTGCCCTTCTTGAAGAAAATGAGGAGGTTGTTTCCCAAAAAGATGAAGCGCTTGGTTCGCTCATTAACCTGAAAATATTTGCAGGAAAAACCGACGAGTCCATCTCGCTTTTAAAAAGCCGGATTTTTAGCATCTGGGAAGGTGGAAGCACTTTTAATACCGGGCAGGCCTGGACAAATGCGCACATGGTACGCGGACTGGAATATTTTTCTGAGAAGAAATACCGGGAAGCGCTTTCCGATTTTGAAGCAGCCTTAAATCCTCCTGAAAACCTGAGGGCAGAAGGACGAAATCTGCGTGTAAGTCAAGTAAAATACTGGATGGCATGCACTTACGACAAACTGGGTGAAGAAGAAAAAGCGAAACAGCTTTGGAATGAGGTAGTAGACACTGATACGCGGAGCAGGAGCAGGTGGATTTTTGACAACAGTCAGGCACAGGATTATTTTAAAGCGTTGGCGCAGAAAAAACTTGATCCGAAGGCAAAGGTTAACGGTATTTTTCAGGGATTGGTAGAAAACCAGACGAATTCTACATCAGACACGGATAATGAACTGGATTTCCAGTTTGTAAGAGCCTGGCGTAAGAGCCCCGACTTCAAGGCAT
>JAOZIC010000183.1 GCA_026014605.1 Candidatus Bathyarchaeota archaeon | reverse complement strand
TTGGTTTTTATACCACCAAAGCATACCAAAATGCCACGGTAACGTTAAAGGCCGGTGATAAGGTTTTATCCGAAGAACAGGTTTCCATCAATCCCGGGAAACCGTACAGCAACCACGTGGCAATCCCTGCAGGGGTAAATGAAAATCAGCTCCGGGCATCCATTTCCGCGGAAGGGCGCGAACTGGTCGCCTATTCCCCGGTTGTATTGGACCCCGAACCGGAACCGGTAGCTTACAAAGAGCCCCAAGCGCCGGAGAAAATAGAAAACAATGAAGAACTGTTTCTTGCCGGGCAGCGGATCTACCAGTTCCATAACCCCTCACTCGACGCAGACCCTTACTGGGAAGAAGTTCTGGTCAGGGATCCGGGCGATGTTTCCGCAAATACCGGTATGGGGATTTTAAACCTGAAAAAAGCAAAATATACAAGGGCTGAAAAATATTTCAGAAAAGCTATTGAACGACTTACAACACAACATACGATCCCCAAAAAAGCAGAACCCATTTATTATTTAGGGTTAACCTTAAAAGCTCAGGGACGTTTGGACGAGGCATATACTGAACTTTACAAGGCAACCTGGAAACAGGAATGGAAAGCGCCGGCATATTACTCGCTGGCCGAGATTGCGTCCTCACAGGGAAAATATGGAACAGCGCTCAACCTGGTTAACCATGCCCTTGATGCCAATACCCTTAACATACGTGCTTATGTCCTGAAGTCGGCTTTATTACGCCACCTCGACCGTGCAGATGAAGCCATGGAAGTTGTTTTGTCTGCAAAAGAAAAATGCGATCCGCTCGATGCCCAACTGATGGCCGAACAATGGCTGGCTTCAAAGGGAAGTAACATTTCGGAAACATTGTTTACCACCTTGCACGAATATCCTGTCAATGCCGAAGAAATAGCTGCCGGGTATTACAATAAAGGGCTTTGGGCTGACGGTGAAGCCGTATTATCTCAATTGATCAAAGAAACGAAAGCTAAAAACGGTGTTTCCCCGATCGTTTACTATTACCTCGGATATTTTGCAGAAAAACAGGGGAACGTTCAAAAAGCCAGGGAATACAGGGAGCAGGCTGCCCTCCAGCCATCAGACTATGTTTTTCCTTTTCAGCAGGAGGCTATTGATGTGCTCCGTTCTGCAATCCGGGAAAACCCGTCCGATCCCCGTGCCCCTTATTATCTCGGGAACCTTTTGTATGACTGGCAACCGGAAGAAGCAACTGCTTTATGGGAAAAATCGTCTGTTTTAGATCCCAAAGAACCAATTACCTGGCGAAATCTTGCTGTTGCCTATTCCCACCAATCCGGTGAAAATTCCAAAACGAAAGCCATTGAATGTTTGGAAAAAGCAGTAAGCCTTCCAAATCCTCACCCTACATATTTTGCAGAGCTTGACCAGCTTTACAAATCAGCCAAGGTAAGTGTTGATAAAAGGCTTGCCCTTCTTGAGGAAAATGAGGAGGTTGTTTCCAAAAAAGATGAAGCGCTTGGTTCGCTCATTAACCTTAAAATATTTGCAGGAAAAACCGACGAGTCCATCTCGCTTTTAAAAAGCCGGATTTTTAGCATCTGGGAAGGTGGAAGCACTTTTAATACCGGGCAGGCCTGGACAAATGCGCACATGGTACGCGGACTGGAATATTTTTCTGAGAAGAAATACCGGGAAGCGCTTTCCGATTTTGAAGCAGCCTTAAATCCTCCTGAAAACCTGAGGGCCGAAGGGCGAAATCTGCGTGTTAGCCAGATAAAATACTGGATGGCATGCACTTACGACAAATTGGGTGAAGAAGAAAAAGCGAAACAGCTTTGGAATGAAGTAGTAGACACTGATACACGGAGCAGGAGCAAGTGGATTTTTGACAACAGTCAGGCACAGGATTATTTTAAAGCGCTGGCGCAGAAAAAACTTGATCCGAAAGCAAAAGTTAACGGTATTTTTCAGGGATTGGTCGAAAACCAGACGAATTCCACATCAGACACGGATAACGAACTGGATTTCCAGTTTGTAAGAGCCTGGCGTAAGAGCCCCGACTTCAAGGCAT
>JAOZIC010000142.1:11531-16344 GCA_026014605.1 Candidatus Bathyarchaeota archaeon | reverse complement strand
CAATCAGGAGCAGTTACGTCTCCTCCCGCGTCTTCGTACACTTTAGTAACCTGCGTTGGGCAGACCCGTTTGCAGATTCCACATTTTGTGCATTTTTCTTCAATTTTGATTAGTTTAACGCCGGAAACCCAACTGAACGGCGGATAACGGTCAAAAATCGAAATCAGTCCACCCAAAGGACAGATACGGCACCAGAAGCGTCTAACCATAAAAGAGATAGCGGTAATCAAAAACAGCAAAGACACGTTAAGCGAAGTGAGATAAAATCCTGCTTCAAAAAACATTCCCGTAGTTTGTGAAGCCACGTAATCAAAGCGCATAAAACCCAAACCGCTTTCAATAAGCACTGCCAGTGGACGCATAGGGCATACTTGGCAGAATGGAGCGCTGAAGTAGTCAAAGATGTATTCGCCTCGTTGTGTTCCAGAAATGATTTGAGTGCCCAATATTGCTTCTGTTCCGAGGATAAAACTCAGAACCAGAAACACTGCGATAATAAGGTATCTGGATTGACACAGAAGACGGTTGGTTCTGTCAGAAAGGTTGCGGTAACGAATTTTTAACGTCGAACGCAGACGGGTGAGCAAATCCATGTAAAGCCCAAACGGGCACAGCCAACCACAGAAAACCCGTCCTAAAACCACGGACATTACGATGACCAAACCAAAAACGATTCCTAACCGCGCCAAACCAGGCAATGTATAGTAAACGTCCCAGCCGCCTCCAGTTTCCCAGAAAGGAAAGATGTAGCTTTGAATTTGCCACAAAGGACATGTAACTGTACGCCCTGAGGGGTAGTAACATGCCAAAACAGGAACAGACAAACCATCCTGAATTGGAACACCTGCGATATCTTTGATAAAAAGCGAGTTGCGTGGCGCTGTGCCGAGATACTCAAAATGGGCTAAACCAAATGGACCTACAACTAAGCCCAGAAAAATAACTACAACCGCACAAATTTGAACGAAAACTCGCATGTAACTTAGTCGCCGTGTTTGGTTTCGTTTCCAGATAAGAATAGCCAATATTCCCATAGATATTAATCCGCAGATTATTACCGCACGGAGCAGGTCAACCAAGATTTGTGTCATCGCAGTTTTCATCTCATACAAGTTTTCAGGCCAAAACAGACCGTCAACGAAGTCTCTCCATAGGTTATGGGATTACTATTGTTCGGGTGTTATACTGTTCAAAGTAATCCAAATGTTCACCGTATGGGTAACTCTCTGAATCGGGGTACGGAAAACCGCTCATACCCAAGAAGGGCAAAGGATCAACCGTGAAACCGAAACCAAAGCCCCAGTTACCGTATTCGTCCTTGAACCAGCAGGATACAAACAGGAATATGTCCCGTTCCATTCCTTCTTCAAGAGGCGCAATCTCATCAACTGGGAACAGCAAAGAAACTTCGTCTCCTTGTCGCCCGATTACGTATTCATCATCTGATACGAACAGTAGATCGGTAACGTCGCCGTATCGAGTGAAGTTGCCTGAAGAAACAGAGTTACCCGTAAACACTTGGTAAAGACTAGCAGAAGGATCAACACGTTGAATATTCAGGTCAGACTGCGAAGTTGTGTCAATGCCAATAAAGTCAAAGGTAGTGTTCCAGAAGTTGTTAATCCTTAACGAATAATCTTCAGTTAGGAAAAGACCAGTCAAATCAACAACCCAAGTTCTGGGGGCAGTATCTGGAGCTATCGGGAACTGCCTGCTTTCGGGCACAGAAACCCAATCACCGTTTGCGTCTTTGACTTCCATGTAAGGAGCAGGAGTAATCTGTGTTCCGTTAGGTACAGGTTGCGCGAAAAACCCGTCAAGCCAAATGTTGTAGTCTTCAGCCGCACCCCAATCAACATACCCATTAACAATAAGCTTGATTTGCTCAGCATCAGATAAGTCGCCCAAATCCAAAGTCAACGTGTTCCAAGTAAGGTTATCCCACGAAGGACTGAGCAAACCGCTAATTCCAGGAGTGAAAACGCCATCAACCGCGGATATCATGGATAAAACGTCCTCGCCTTTTTCATTAAATGCCGAAACAGGAGTCAACGGAGTTTTACTAACACTGTAGATGTTTCCCATATACGCAGGGTCAAGATATTGCTCGACACCAGTTGAAAACACATCAACATCAGACGGGTGGTCCACAACCATCATGTAAGCTGCATCCAAGTAGAAGATTTCATTCCAACGCTGAGACAGCAACAGTTCATAATTGCCGTCTTTAACTGCAAGCTCATCGGCATCTAACTTGAGGTAATCCCAGGGGTCGTTTCGCCAGTACACGATACTGCCGTCTTCGTTTATGTAATTGATATAACCCAACCATCCGTGGTTTGAAACCTCTGCAACATAATCGTACTCAGTTCCATTCCAAATAAACAAGGAAGGACAAGACGAACCACCACTGTAGGTTGCCACAAACTGTTTAGGACCATACAACGAAAAAGTCCGAGTTGGATTCTTTGTTCGGTCCTCCCAATTCAAAAAGACGTAAACACCAGTGTCGTCAGTTGGAGGCATTACAATAGTATGTGAACCAGTAGAAACCCACTCTTTGAACGGTGTGGTGTACGTTTTTCCATCTAACTGGAAGTCTACGCCCCACTTTTGTCCGGTTGTGATACTGAGCGTGTATGTGTTGGTAGGACCTATATCATAAGTACCAACAAGATTTCCAATTTCTACTAGGTAGCTTCCTTGTTTAGTTTCAGAAACCCTAAATTCCACACCACTAGACTGACCTCCAAGTAAATCCAAAGTTACGCTGTCCCTTACTTGGTTGTTAATTACCAAATCAACCTTATGAGTTCCAGCAGCACTGCCAACATTCTTCACAGACGCGGTAATCCAGATTTCTTCCCCAACCCATGTCTCTTTTTTGTTGATATAAAGATTAGAAACCAAAAACTCGGCTTCCCCACCACCGTTACTTGGCGGGTTATCAGGCGGCGGAGATGAAGACTGTATAACAGTGAACGTTTTTGAGATTGATTCACCCACTTCAACAGTGTGCGTTCCTACAACTGCTTTGATAACCGTGAAGTCCACAGTCTCTGTTTCAGATGGACCAATTTCAACTGTTTGAGTTTGAATAACCTCACCATTAATCAGCAACACCGCAGTGTAGTTGCCCGCAGATTCACCAACATTATCCACTTGCACAGAAATCACCACGGGGTTACCTAAACTGACCTGAGTAGGACTAACTGTAAGGTCATGAACCACAAAATCTGCTTCTCCAGGTCCAAGACCATCTGGTGAAACGTAGTCTGTCTCAGATTGCGCTGCTAGGTTAAAGTACAGAGCTGCAGCAAAAGCAACAATTATCACATTGATGATAAAAAGCACTTTCAGTTTAGTTATAGCGGACGAATTTGTAAATTTCATTTAGAAAATGTATGGTGTATATGGTAAATATAATTCTTTGTTAGAATAAAAAAACTAAATTTTTAGCAGATATCATCGCTTAGCTACAGATTTCTCGAAAAACTAACAACTTTCGAAGAAACCTGGATACTTTTTGTTACCCTTTCCTGTTCTTGAAAGAATTTGCACCATTTTTTTCGGTCTCAACCGATATTTGAAATATGAATTGTGATTTCTGAACTGTTTTAAGAAAAAGTTGAGAGCAGATTTGTTGGGATGGGTGTTTCTGCATTTAATCACGCGATAGATCATCCGGGTTTGCCCCATGACCTATTTTTGTAGTACACCCATCCCAACGGGTTTGTTAAACAATTTCTCGTAAATTATCGTGCAATAACTGTAGCCACGATAGCAAATATTACACCAATCCAGCCGATAGACTGAGTCATCATGAACAAGAAAGTGATAGCACCAGTCCAGCCGTGCAGTAAAGCAGAAACTATTGTTAACATGAATCCAAATAGACCCATTCCAGCGCCCAATCCGATAACGAATTTGCCGATCCATTTTCGTTGCTTAAGAATAAGTGTCCCGCCGATAATCACTGAAATACCGCCCAAATCAGCAACAATATTTAGCATATGTAATACTAACGACAAAAAGTCAGCACTAACGCCGCTTAAGTTGTCTAGTGCGTACTGTATTATTGTGCCAACAATTCCTATGGAACCTGTTGTTCCAGCAATCAAGAGAAGAATGCCACTAACATATGCACATATTGCAGCAGCTTTTGTGGAAATCATATCAGCTACTAAACGTGAAGATTATAAAAAATTTGCTTTGAACAACAACTCAGAAAATTGTTACAAACACCAAGACTTTGGTATTTCGGCTGCAAATTTTTAAAAAACAAGACCAGTATTGTATTCTAACCAGTAAGACATAACAAAGGAGTCAGTTATCATTTGAAAAAAACGCTCATTATAGGAACCGAAACACACCCTGACGCAGACACCATAAATTGGTTACCGCCTTTTTCGGGTATAGAAAAATATGACTCCTTGATAATTGATTTAACATCTTTCCCTAAGGATTACCCGCGAACACTTTTCAAAAACATCGCCATGCTCAAAAGAGCGGCACGCATCTACATCAGTGATAACAAAGAGATTTTTTGCATAATGGAAAAACCACTAAAAATTCTGTTCAAAAAGATTCCACTTAACTTTTCGTGGATACCTTTTCCGCAAAAACTTGCAGTTAACCCGATGTTGTTTGGAAAAACAATAAACCTCAAAGACCAAAGATTCAAAGACTACATGAAAACAGTTGAACAATGGAACAACGAACTCTACTGGACAGACACATACAACTGCAAAATCACAGAAATCGCCACAAACAAAACCCAAAAAATAATTGCAGCAACAATAATAATGAACGA
>JAOZIC010000142.1:9092-11431 GCA_026014605.1 Candidatus Bathyarchaeota archaeon | reverse complement strand
TCAACAGATGGAATGGTAGATATTCAAAACACCAAAATCAGCAGATATACTAAACCCAGTCAGGACCAAACAAAAACTGTTTTCGTCGCAAACACATACAACGATTTACCCATCGACGAACGAGCAAATCAACAGCACATAGATGACGCAACCAAGCTGCTACTTGAAACAACTAATGCAGGTTTTTTGACGACATTGAGTTTGTTCAATTTGTGGAAAAAAGTTGTTACAAACCAGATTAGCAAACAAGAGGCGTTGATGCTAATTACTAGCGAAACTGGTGAAATTCAAATCTAGGTCACAAAGGACATCTTTGACGCTTTTTCGTACAGACGCCAAGACCACCAAAAGGTCAATATCAAAGCGGGAATAGCAATAATCAGCCATAAAGATGGAAACAAAGACGCAAAATTAATTGCAAAATGTAACAAAACAGACCCAAGATAGTAAATCAACGGTTTTTTTGTTGCAACACCATAAGCGGTTATTGAAGTGCTTGCTGCATGGAAAAAAAGTCCAGGTACCCGCACATACACGGGAGCACCCAAGACAAAGACATATAACAAAAATTCTGTAAAACCAAAACCCAGACCTACCATAAACCCTAACATCATTAGAGACTTGGGTGTTTCGCAGTGGCGATAAAACAGTGGAAACGCTTTAGCAAACTCTTCAACAAACGGCGCAAATATCGCGACTGCACAAAAAGAGGCATAAAAAAGTGGTAATGCAACACATAGTGAATCAGTGAATGTTCCCACAAACAGGGTCAGAGGAACACTAGTTACAATTCCAGAAAGAAAGAAAAACAGTTTTTCTGCAAAATCTGGTGTATGAACGGGTACAGAAACTTCGTTTTGTTGTAAAGTTCCCATCTAAAATCCAGATAATGGTTTGTCGCCAACAGTTTTTAACTGTTTACACCCAAAAAATCATTGCTGTTGCTCAAAATCCAAAACACAATGTTTCGATTTACAACATTTCTGAGATTTAAGCTCAAACTTCATGTCAGGAGCAAGCTCCGAAACCCAGACAGAGTACTCAGTGTTGCAAACAGTTTTGCCTACTAACTCGCAAAGGTGTTCTCTGCCACTTTTAATCATCAAGTTTTGCCAAGGACAATCAGTTACAGTTATCGTAAAGCCTTTCTGGGTTTTTTGTGAAGTAAACGTAAAACCGTCCAACTCAAGCTTTGCCACAAGAGCCTCAATCAGAGCATCAGAACCAGTTTCCAGTCCCAGAAACGATTTAATCATTCTTGCCTGAATTTTTGGCATAACCTTCCAAACAGCATCATCTACGTCCAACGCGGAATCAAAGTCGTATCGTTCTTCAACTTTCATAAACCACAGACCATCAACAGCTTTGTAGCAGCGGTGGTAGTAATCAGCAACCTGTTTTGAAGTCAACTTACTCATAGTATCATCCACGCATGCGTTACAAACAAGTCATACATATCAATTTTCAAAAAACAAAACTCCAAAACAAATAAACATTACAAAAATTTGATATCCACACAAACAAACATCTCTTAGACCGCAAGAGGGCGAGCAAGAAATGGACACTAAGCAGTTTAGAAAACATGGACACGAAATGGTTGATTGGATCGCTGACTTTATGGATGACATCGAAAAATATCCCGTGCAGCCAGATATCCAACCAGGAGAAATCAAAGCCAAACTACCCAAAGAAGCACCAACTCAAGGCGAGAATATGGAAACGATTTTCAAAGACTTCCAAAACATCATCTTACCCGGAATTACGCACTGGCAGCACCCTTACTGGTTTGCATATTTTCCCGCAAACAACAGCCCGCCTTCAGTTCTTGGAGAATTTTTAGCAGCCGCACTTGGCGCACAGTGCATGATATGGAAAACTTCGCCAGCTGCAGAGGAACTAGAGGAAGTAACAATGCAGTGGCTCAGAAAAATGATTGGGCTCCCAGAAGGCATGACAGGAGTAATACAAGACTCAGCGTCCATATCCACATTAGTTGCATTAATTACAGCCCGAGAAAAAGCGTCAAAATTTGCGGTTAACAACAAAGGATTCACTGAACCACTAACTGTTTACTGCTCAGAAGAGGCACACTCAAGCGTGGTTAAAGGCGCAAAAGTTGCAGGTTACGGCAAAGAAAACATACGCCTGATACCTGCCGACGAAAACTTTGCAATGGACCCTGCCAAACTTGAAGAAACAATCTTGAAAGACAAAGCAAACAAACTCAAGCCCGCCTGCGTTTGTGCCACGTTAGGAACAACTTCGTCAACTGGTGTAGACCCGTTAAAAGAGATTGGAAAAATATGCCAAAAACACGGCGTCTGGCTTCATGTAGATGC
>JAOZIC010000142.1:5959-8992 GCA_026014605.1 Candidatus Bathyarchaeota archaeon | reverse complement strand
TAAAAGAGATTGGAAAAATATGCCAAAAACACGGCGTCTGGCTTCATGTAGATGCAGCGTATGCGGGGACTGCAGCTGTGCTTCCAGAAAAACGTTGGATAATGAACGGCGTAGAGTATGCTGACTCGTTTGTTTTTAATCCTCACAAATGGATGCTAACCAACGTTGATTGTTCAGCATATTTTGTCAAAGACCCCGAAACACTCAAGAAAACTTTTGAAATTCACCCAGAATACCTCAAAACAGGCGTAGACAAAATAGTCAACAACTACCGCGACTGGGGAATTCACCTAGGCAGACGGTTCCGAGCACTAAAACTGTGGTTTGTTTTAAGGTCATACGGCATTGAAGGCATCCAAAACATGGTCCGCGAACACATCCGTTTGGCACAGATGCTTAAACAATGGATAGAAGCTGATTCGCGGTTTGAGGTTATGGCGCCTGTTGATTTTAGTTTGGTTTGTTTTAGATTAAACCCAAAAACCTTGTCTGAAGAGCAGCTAACCGAACTCAACAAACAACTGTTAGAAAGTGTTAACAAAACTGGAAAGACGTTCTTATCGCACACTGTGCTTAAGGGCAAATATGTAATCCGTTTTTGTATTGCGCAAAGAACAACCAAACAAGAACATGTTGAAAAAACTTGGAAACTAGTCACAACCAAAGCCGAAGAGATTCTAAGTAAGCTTACTTGATGCGGTATTTGCTTTTGTTCATTTCCTGCCGTTTAGCGTGGATAGATGCAACTGTTTCTTCTACTTTGTTTTCTTCCACAACCAGAATAATCTGGGAAGTATGAGGCGCAAAAATTCCCCGCTTGATGTTAATCTGCGGAATTGCCCCAATAGCAATAGACGCAACACCAGACGAGTATTTCATTCCGTCACCAATCAGGGTCACAACCCCAACACCGTATTCGATGGTTAATTCTTCGTCAAAGCCTTTGAGGCGTTCTTCATTTTTGTGCAAAAACGCAGAATCAAGAAACAAAAAGTCGCGAATCCGTTTACCAGTTTCAAGAGTTTCAATGCCCAAATCCAGAAAATCGTTACAGTTTTCCCAAATCCGCAACGCATCCTCAAAAGACCTGCTGTTTGCATCATCCATGGTGAGAATAGCGCACCCAGATGTTCCAGTAACACATTTCACGGTTTGGTCATAACTACCGTCTGGCGCGATTATTGTGAATTCTTCGGGGTTAGTCAGCGACATAACCTTGATAGACTGGCCAAACTGTTTAGCGATTGAGATTGCGTCACCTTGAACAATTTTCATGCCCATTTTAGATGCTTTATGAGCCTCGTTATATGTAAGAGAGATAATGTGTTCTGTCACCTGACCTTTTACTTTTCTTGGGTCAGCACTTTGAACGGGCATTTCTTTGAACAGGACTGTTTCAACGTTGTATTTTCGTTTGAGCAAACATGAAACAAAAACTGCTGACAGGTCAGAGCCACCCCGTCCAAGGATAGTTTCTAGGCCATCGCTGGTTATTCCAAGAAAACCGCCCAGAACAACTGTTTTTCCTGATTCCAGAAGCTCGATTAGGGGTTTGGCTTTGTTTTTGCTCAGTTTAAGGCTAGGTGTTGCGCTTTCGAAGTTATCGTCTGTTATTATGGGCCAGTCTTCTTTTGTTATGTGGACTGAGTCTATTCCGTTGCTTCTCAGTATGTAATCCATTAACACAGAGGCAGGTAATTCTCCACCGTGTGTGAGAACTTTTGCCTTAACAGTTCCGTGAAAACGTTTGTCAACTAAAGCCAAAGAGTCGTCAAGTTGCCTTTGATAGTTCTTTAGTTTATCGAGGACTTCATTGAGGTACTCTTTTTTGACGAATTTTTTGGCCAATTTTTCGTAAACATTAAACATGTCAAATATGGGAAGCGCTTCAGATTGTGTGCACGATTCCCCAATTTGGATGAGTTTATCTGTGAAGCCGTTTGGAGCCGAAAAAACAACGATTGGGCCTAAATCATTTTGAGTCTTAAGGTCGCGTACACGGTCAAGTATAGCTGGAATGTTTTCACCGTCATCGGTTAGTAAACTTCCACCAAATTTGGCAACGGAAAGCGTTTTGATGCTGTTCACCCTCAATTATGCCTAACTGGAAACAAAATAGATTTTAAGGCTTTTGTGTCAACAACAAAACTTGCAACGAAAAAAAGGTTTCAAACTTTGATTCATTGAACCTTGAAAGCCAAACCAGAAAACATTGCTACGTCTTTGCCTTCTTTTTTAATTACCACATTGCACAATGCCAAGGTCTTCCCATCCGAAACAGTAGTTGCCTCTGCAGTCAAAACATCACCCTCAACAGTAGGGCGCAAATAGTTTATACTAACCTGCACCGCAACAGCTTTTCGGTCCCCAAAGTTAACTGCCTCGGCAAAAGCGCAGTCAGCAAAAGAAAACAACACCCCACCGTGAGTAAACCCGTAAGCGTTTGTGTGGTTTTTGGATACTGTCATGGACATTTTTGCGTATCCGTCTTTTGTTTCAAGAACTTTGATGTTCAAGAGTTCTCTGAAGTAGTCTGTTCCTTCCAAATTTATTCGCCTTTGTTTAGTTGTTGGCGTAGATAGTAGTATATTTTGTGCAGTAAACTGGTTACTCCCTTTGGCAGGAAAACAACCACGATAACTAAGAAGATACCTAACCCAAGCAACCGAATTGGTGGCCCTACATTGCTTACTGCAGGAAACAGTGAACTTAACGCAGGCTGCAAAATCGCGTCATCAATGTTTGGCAAAAGAGTGTCAATGAACACCATTATAACAGAGCCAATAATTGGTCCTTCGATTGTTCCCAGACCACCAATAACAGACATCATTAACGGCTGGAATGAGTTGTCTGCAGAAAAGATTGAAACACTAATGTAACGCAGAAAATGTGCATAAATTGAACCAGCCAATCCAGCAAAGAATGTGCTAATAACAAAAGCATAGAGTTTGAACTTGGCTGTGTTTATGCCGGTCATGCTTGCCTCTGCACTGTTTTGGTGAATTGCTCTGAAAGCCAAACCAATTTTTGATT
>JAOZIC010000142.1:2220-5859 GCA_026014605.1 Candidatus Bathyarchaeota archaeon | reverse complement strand
CTTGCCTCTGCACTGTTTTGGTGAATTGCTCTGAAAGCCAAACCAATTTTTGATTTCATTATATAATAGATAATAGCAACAGAAATGATGCTAACGAACGCCGCAAAGTAATAAAACGGCAAACCTGAAGATACCAAAAACGGGGTTCTAAAACCAAGAACCGCATGAGTATAATCGTCAAATTGGCTAAACAAGGTTTCAGCAATAACTGAAAAACCAAAAGTCACCATAGCCAAAAACCATGCTTTCAGTCGCACACAAGTTATACCAATAAGAAAACCAATTCCTGCAGAAAACAAGGCGCCTATAAACATACCAATCATAGGTGGAATACCCAAGTTAAACGCGAGCAGCGATGAGGTAAAACCACCGATACCCAGAAACGCTGCGTGACCTAACGAGCCTTGCCCAGAACTTGCTAAGAGGTTCCAGCTTGAAGCATAAATTGTAAAGATTGCGATTAATGTTAAGACTTGAATCAGGTAAGAGTCAGTTATAAAAATCGGAAAAACCAAAGCAGCTGCAACTACTATAAGGGCTATTCTGCCTTTTGTGGACTGTAGAATCTTGAGCAGGTTTTCTTTGGTGAATTCTTTGGGAAACATCAGTCGTCTTTACCTCCAAAAAGTCCTTTTGGTCTCAAGATAAGAACAATAATCAGAAGCGAAAACGCAACTGCATCTCTCCAGATTCCGCCTAAAAACATGACTGCAGATTGTTCCGCTATTCCATACAATAGTCCACCGATTATTGCGCCGGGGATGCTTCCTAAACCACCCAAGATTATAATTGCGAACGCTTTGATTGTTGGTAGCGCTCCAATGTATGGATTGAAGGGACTTATTATACCATAAAGTGAACCAGCCGCACCAGCTAATGCTGCACCCAACGCGAAAGTGAAAATGTAAATGTGTTCAATGTTGATTCCCATCAATTTTGCTGCTTGACTTTTTTGGCTGGTTGCTCTCATTGCGCGACCAATTTTGGTTTTCTTAATCAAAAACACCAACCCAACCAGTATAGCAGCAACAAACGCCAAGGCAATCACACGGTCATAACTGATGGCAATCTCACCCAACTGCACGTTCATGTTCTCGAAAGGACTTATGATGCGTTTAGATTTTTCACCCCAAACTAATACTGCAAAGTTATCAAAGACCATAATCAACCCAAGGCTGACAAAAATTTCGTTTAGTTTATCTGCTCCCAAGACTCTGCGGAACGCAAGGCGCTCAACTCCAATACCGACCAGAGCAACAACACCCATCGACACAAACAATGCAATGTACGCGTTCACACCAAAAGCAGTAGCTACAGAATAACAAACATAGGCGCCTATCATCAGTAGTTCGCCGTGTGCAAAATTTACCAGTTTCATTACACCGAAAATTAGATTCAAACCAGTAGCGAGTAGAACGTAGACACTGCCAATGGCAACACCCCACACCAAAGTTAAAATCAGAGTTGTTGAGTCAATCATCGGAGTTTCAACCGTTTTTTAGCAATATCTTACCGTAAATATCTGTTATAAGCTTAATTCAAGAGGACAACAAAAAGGTCAACAAATAAAGAAAAAAAGATGGTTGGAAGTTCCGTTTGACTGCAAAAGTCATTCCTATGGACTTCCTGGTTCGTAGGTTTCGGGAAGAACAAAGTCTGCCTGTTGTATTTGACCAACGATTGGAGCTGTTTCAGGCCAGATTAATACTGGTCTGCATTCACCAGCTGTTTCATCCCAGATGAGTTGTTCCACAAAGGTGAATGGTGCGATTTCGTGGTATGAGTCTTCTTCTGTGCTGAATTCGATTTTTCCGCTTTCAGTAATAATCAACATTTGGTCCAAACTGCATGATTCAATTGCGTCTCTTACGTCAGCTTTATCTATGGTTCCTGCGCGTTCAATTGCGTCTTTTGCGATGTAGAATGCGTCGTATGTGTCTGCGCCCATCATTCCTGGAATTGTGTTATACAGTTCTTCGTAGTCGGCTACGTATGTGTCCATCATTGGCAGATAGAAAGGTGGTCCAGCATAGGAGGCAAATTTTGATTCAAGTAGTTGGTAGTCGCCCCATTGTCCTAGTGCAGTGTAGAATTCTGGTTCTTCACAGCATTCGACTGCGATGTAAACGCTGTTTAGTCCAACATCGTTTTGTCCTTGTATGTAGATTATCGCAGTGTTTGTTGTAAAGTCTACAACGTAGACTGCGTCTGGTTCAGCTGCCTTGACTGTAGTTAGTTCAGCTTGGAATGTTGTTGTAGTTGTAGGATAGTTTACTTCCGCAACAATATCGATAGGTAGGTTGTCTTCTTCAATGAAGTGTTTGGTTGCGTCCCAGACTCCTTGTCCAAAGGCGTCGTCTCGGTATAATACGGCAAGTCTAAGGTTTCTATTAAGGTCGTATTGTGTTTCAAGCAGAGGTTGCATTGCTTCTGCAAAGAAGTATGCAACAGTTTCAGAGTAGTGGTAAGTTGTTGTACAGTAGTGGAACATGTAACTCATTCCTTCTGCATCATCGATCTTCAAAGAGTTGTCGTCTGGGAGAAAACCTCGTCTTGTAACAAGGTGACTAGAAGCACCTGTTATGATGTAAGGAACACGGCTTTCAATTGCGGGAACTTGACCAGCAAGCGTAGCTGAACTTCCGAATCCTCCGATAAGTAGGTCAACATCTTCTTGCGAGATTAATCGTGTTACCTCAGTTACCGCAGCTTCGGGGTTAGCGCCTTCTGTGTTTCCAGTTACCAATTCGATGTCAAGGTATTTATCCAGAGACGAAACATAAACTCCGCCAGCAGCGTTGATTTCATCAACAGCCATTCTAGCGGCACGGTCCATGTCTTGTCCAACGGGTATTGAGTACGGTGCAACTAATCCGATTTTGATAGTAGTGGGTCCTTCAGTGCTTGGTTCGGGTTCAGTTAAAAGCAGTTGCCAAGCGGCAACAGCTCCTGCAGCAACGATTATCACGATAACAACCGCAGCAAGTAGTTTTTTGTTTACCATCTTTAGTTTCCTCTAACTTCGTTAGTATTGCAGTTAAATTGTTAATAAAATTAACCCAACTTGACGGTTTCTTTACCGATTTGCAACGCTTTTAGGTTGACGTCTATATACTTTTGTTTTAACCTATTGGCAACCGCCTTTTCTAAAGAGGACTTCTTCACAATATTCTCGGGAATTGCAGACAGCGCCCCCAAAAGAACTGTGTTTACAACCAAAATGTTTCCAAGTTTGGTTGCGATACCTAGTCCATCAATTTCATAAACGGTTTTGGCACGTTCCCGAATTAGGTTCAAAATCTGTTCATGCGTCAAAGTCGACGAACCAGAAGTGCTAGGCGGGATATACTTGGTGTTAACAATAACGGTTCCATTCTTGCTTAACATTGGCAAAACTCGGGCAGCTTCAAGCATCTCAAATCCCAGTATTATTTCAGCGGTGCCTGTTTCGATAAGTGGAGCCTGAACTTTTTCTCCAACCCTAACATGCGCAACAATTGAGCCACCACGCTGAGCCATTCCATGAACTTCAGCCTTAGCAACATCCCAGCCGTCAATAAGAGCAGCCTCACAGAAGATGTCGCTAGCTACAACGATGCCCTGTCCGCCTATGCCAGAAAAAACAATGTTAACAACCAT
>JAOZIC010000142.1:0-2120 GCA_026014605.1 Candidatus Bathyarchaeota archaeon | reverse complement strand
TAGCTACAACGATGCCCTGTCCGCCTATGCCAGAAAAAACAATGTTAACAACCATCACTGTTTACTCCTTATCGCATCAAATGGACAAATTGTCTCACAAACTCCACACCCATAACATAAAGTTGGGTCTATTTCGGCACCCTCAGAAGTAAGCGAAATTGCTGGGCAACCAAACTGTTCAACACACAAGCCACAGCCGTTACATTGTTCCAAAACTTCTCGTTTTGGTCCACGTTTAACCAACAGAGGACAAGGTCTACGGGAGATAATTACAGATGGCCCACGGTATTCCATTATTTCGCGGATAACTTTTCTGGTCCCTTCAACGTCGTATGGGTCTACTATTTCGACTTTTTCGATTCCCAAACTTTTGGCAACGTCAGCCAATTCAATTATTTTTGTTTGTTCGCCCAGAGCATTCTTTCCAGAACCAGGCGTAGGTTGATGACCAGTCATTGCCACTGTGTTGTTATCTAAGATAACTACACAAACGTTTGATTTGTTGTAAGCTATGTTAAGTAGACCAGGCATTCCGCCGTGGAAAAATGTTGAATCTCCAATAACCGCAAAAACTTTGTCGTTAACACCCGCATGGAACATACCTGCAGCCTGTGAAATTCCGCCACCCATACAAAGACAAGTTTGAACAGTATTAATTGGTGACATAAAACCTAAAGTGTAGCAACCAATATCGCCCGTAACAATTTTGTCATTGGTTCTTCCTTTAAGGCTCAATGCACTTTCTGGGCACCACTGAACACAAACGGGGTCGCCATCACAGGTGTCACATACAAATGCTTTGACAGTAATTGGATGCAAATTTATTGCACCATATTTACAGACCTGAAGGCACCAACCACACCCATTGCATTTTGATTCATCAATTGTTATTGTTTTATCTACAGGAGATTGCCGTATAGCATCTTTGGGGCAAACAGAAACACATGGCGCATCGTCACAGGTTCTGCAAGCAATCGCCATATGCGACAACGAATCAATCCTAACGGCACGTATTCTGGATTTCACTGGGTTGTAGGTTCCTTCCTTTTCCAAAGAACAAACATACTCACATATGACACAACCAGAACATTTCTTTGGATTACAGTCAACAAACTGGTTAACCGTATTCAAAGCATAATAGAAAGCACGATGAGGACACCCCGGACAAAGCACAGGAGGACGCACAGGCAACTGCAAATCTTGTGGCGGTTCAGTTTTTTCGGATAACCCCAAAGCCACAAAGGCGTCTTTAATTACGTCGGGAGTAAACTCGCCGATTTCACTGAACTTTGTATTTGTTTTTCCTAAAATATTTGGATGCAGACACTTGATGTTGTTTTCAATGTAGGGGCGCAACTCTTCCACTACGATTATCTTTTTGACTTTGGAAGCAAACTTTTTGAACAGTTCTGTAGGAAATGGATAAACAAAACCCAACTTCAACCAAGAAAACTTGGTCGTATCCAAAACAGACCGTGCATAATAGTAGCCGATTCCACTGCCCACTATTCCAATCTCTTGATTATTATCTTCAATAACATTGAATTTTGAATTGTTAACCAGCTCGTTTGCTTCAAGCAGTTTTTCCTTAAGAACCCTGTGCCGCTTAATGGCATTAGAAGGCACCATTACCCACCTTGAAGCATCCTTGTCAAAATCTGCTTTTTGATTGGCTTTACGTATCTTCCTGATTTTAACGCGTCCTTTGCCGTGGGCTACACGGGTAGTCAACCGAACAATAACAGGCAACTGAAGTTGTTCACTAACCTCAAACGCTTCACGCGTCATGTCTAACGCTTCTTGAGGATTACCTGCATCAAAAAGAGGAATATCAGAATGAATCGCAAAATATCTGGTGTCTTGCTCGTTTTGGCTGCTGTGCATGGCGGGGTCGTCACAAACCGCAATAACCAAACCGCCTTTAATACCAGTATACGCAAGGGTCATTGCAGCGTCTGCAGCTACATTTAATCCAACATGTTTCATCGAAACAATAGAGCGCACCCCAGCCATTGAGGCACCAGCAGCAACTTCTACGGAAACTATTTCGTTTATGCTCCACTCAGCATATATTCCGAAACTTTTGGCTGCCTGTGCGATTGTTTCCAAAATCTCTGTTG
>JAOZIC010000184.1 GCA_026014605.1 Candidatus Bathyarchaeota archaeon | reverse complement strand
CACAATTAACTTTCCAAAAGTAGCCATTACGTATATTTGCTAGAATATTGTTTGATGGCTTAAGGGATAACTCTTGAAAATGGGAATTATGACCCGTGACGGACAAGGCTGGTGCTCCACACAACTTCAAGAAGCAATGAAAAAACGGAACATAACACCCGTATGCTTTGGTTATAAACAAATAATTGGGCGCATAAAATACGCTCCAGAAATCTCAGTAGATGATACCGATGCACTAAAAGACCTCGCAGCAATAATAACCCGCCCTATTGCTCGGGGTTCTATTGAAGAAATAATGTTTAGAATGAATCTTTTGCACAAACTCGAACGGTCTGGTATGCTTATCATAAACCCGCCGTTGTCTATTGAACGTGCTGTAGACAAATACTACTCGTTAACATTGCTTGAAGAAAACAACATACCCGTTCCTAGAACTGCAGTAACAGAAAACCACGACGAAGCACTCAAATGCTTCGAAGAACTGGGCGGAGATATAGTACTAAAACCAGTATTCGGATCAAGAGGCATGGGTGCTACACGAATAAGTGACTCCGAAGTAGCTGCAAGAGTTTTCAGAACCATAACATTCTACCGTGGTGTGCTGTATCAGCAAGAATTCATACCCCACGGAAACTCGGACATCCGCGCATTTGTAATAGGAGACAAAGTAGTTGCTGCTATGCGCCGTGTTTCTTCCAACTGGAAAACTAATGTAAGTCTTGGAGCACAACCTGTATTCTTAAATCTGTCCACAGAACTGGAAAACCTTGCAGTTAAGGCATCAAAGATTATTGGCTGTAGAATTGCTGGTGTAGATTTAATGGAAGGCCCAAACGGTCCTGTGGTACTAGAAATTAATAGTCAACCTGGCTGGAACGGACTGCAGTCTGTTACAGAAGTTAACATCGCAGACGAAATCATTAGTTATGTCTTGTCAGAACTGAAAGCATAGAAGAATACTAGTGTAAGATGTTCCTAACAAGCTTCGACGGAAATCATCAAGAGCCTTCTTTCTCAGATTGAGTAACCGTAACGTTTAACGGCAGTGTGTTCACTGAAAAAGTGAGTACAGATGACTTCGGAAACAGAATTCGACTTTCTAAAAGATTTAGCAACAGAACTGGGCGTATCTGCAGTCAAACTCATTCCCGCAAAAGACATCATTGTAGAAAACCGTGTAGTACTAAAATGTCGCGTAGGCTGCAAACACTACGGAAAAACTTTGATGTGCCCACCATACTCGCCAAGTGTTGACGAGTTCAGAAAAGCATTAAGTGAATACAGTTACGCCTTGATTTTCAAGTACAAAAGCAAGGCCGAAGTTTCCCCAGAAGTAGCTAAACTCTTGGGAAAAGACGAAAACGACCCCTCGTTAACAGAGGAAATGCGCCAAAAAATACAACAGTTTTGGGCATTATGGAAAAAAGACAAACTCACATTACTAAAAACGGTTCGTGACCTAGAAAAAGCAGCCATGAACAAAGGCTACAGCCTTGCCATAGGGTTCACCACGGGCTCGTGTTTAATCTGCGAAGAATGCAACATTGAACAAAAACAGTGTCTACGCCCATCCGAAGCACGGTACACGGCGCAATCTGTAGGTATAAACATCATGCAAACTCTGGAAAACGCGGGTATACCAATACCGTTCCCAATGAAAGGCTCCCCAGAAACGTTTGGAATGGTACTGATAACCTAACCACTATGCCTTAACTATTAACACGGGACATTTAGCTTCGTCTGCAACACGGTCACTTACGCTGCCCAAAAAGAATTCCTTGATTCCACCTAATCCTCTGCTGCCAATCACGATTAAATCAAAACCGCCCGAGTTTGCTTCTTTAACTATTTCATCCGCGGCTCGTCCCCTGAGCAACTTTTTTGAAACATTCAGTTCTGGTTTTATCTTATGGGCTTTCTTTACTGCATCGTCTAGGACTTTTTCGTGAAAAGCTTCTAACTCTTCAAGATATTTAGTTGTACCCGCAGGTGTGAACACCATACCCCGAGCAACAAGTGACGTAGATATTACATCAAATACGCTAACAACAACAAGTGCTGCAGAATA
>JAOZIC010000134.1 GCA_026014605.1 Candidatus Bathyarchaeota archaeon | reverse complement strand
CTTCAGCCCAGTAGGAAACTTTTGCAGAAAAATCTTCGCTGGTCCACAATAGGTCACCAGTTTCGGTTTCAAGACAATATGGCCCTATGACTAAACGTTCGTCATCAATCTTGAACACTGCAGGCCAACGTTGAGTGCTGGGTAACTTGGTGTTCCAAACTGTTGCTCCTGTGTCTTTGTCTAGGGCGATTACATTTGTTGTGGTTGTTACAAAGATTTTGCCGTTAAAGGCTGTAAGGTAGCTTTCTATTCCTGTAACGTTTGCTTTCCAAAGGATGTCAGAAACTTCGGGGGCGGGGCCTTCGGAGAAACGTGTGAATCCTGAGTCGCCGTGAATTTGTGGCCACTCGTATTGAAGTAAATCGTTCACATTAGTTGTTGCATCCGAAGTGCTTGCTTCGGTTTGAGCAAAAACAAGTGGTGGCAAAGTCAACAACAAAACGAACACGAGTGCAATTGAAGCGTTTTTGATATTTGAAAGATGCATGTTTCCATTTCACACCGATTATTTTTATGAATTAAACATCAGCTACCATATAAGCTACAGAAGTTTTTAGATTTCATAATGGACAAGTTTATCATACATAATTTTTGATATTAAGTTTTCTGAACTTCACTAAACTGGATTAAGAAGAAAAAACGCAGAGTTTTGGCAAAAAAACAGGCTATTTGTTGAGTTTACCGTTTTAGTTTTTCAAGCAGAATCACTGCCACTTTTCGTGGGTCACGAAGAGCCTTTAGCAGTTTAGCAGGAGTAATGTTTTGGTTTACCAAGTTTGCACGTAAACAAAGTTCTTGCAGTTCCTGAATTGTAAACTCGGGAGTTTCAATCAACGGTTCAGCTGCTGCTAAGGCTTCGTCGCTTATTTTGTCACTTAAGAAGCCGCCGTTTTTCGCCTGTTCATACAAACGAGTACCATACAAAGGAGTGGCGATGCTAAAGTGAAAGATTTCTGCACCCAGTTTTCTAAGTTTGTAAGCATAATTTATTGTCTGCTCGATGTCCTCTTTGGTTTCCCCTACAAGACCAAGAACAAAAAAGCATCCTACTCGGATTCCGTGTTTACGGCAGGCAACTATGGCGTTTTCTACGGCTTTGAGGTCCTGTTTCTTTTCTATGATTTCGTCAACCACACGTTGAACGCCTGATTCTGGTGCGATACGTATTTTTTTGCAGCCAGAGGCACTCATCTTCTTTATCAAAAACTCGTCAAGAGTGTCTGCCCTAATGCCGTTGGGGGTGTACCATTCGATGTCTAGGTTTCGTTCCTTGATTAAGTCGCAGATTCGAGCCATTCTGTCTCTTTTAAGCGCCATGTTGTCGTCCCAGAAATCGACCTGCTTAACCTTGTACGTGTTAACAAGTTGCTCGATTTCGTCAACCACGTTCTCTGGGCTTCTAAAACGCCACTGTTTACCCATAACAATGTGAACAGAACAGTAAACACAGTTGTAAGGACAGCCTCGGCTGGTAATCATTGACGCCCAAGGCTTGTTTATTACGCCTCGGATTGGACGGTTTTTTACTGCATCAAAATATGCCTGCATCGGAAGCAGATGCCGTGCAGGAAAAGGCAAAGAATCTAAATCTTGAATCAAAGGACGGGGCTCGGTTATTACTGGTTTGCCGTTTTTGTTGAAAGCGATTCCTTTAACATCTGTGAAATCGTCCGTTTTTCCTTGTTCATGGACTTCAACCAGCTCGGAGGCGGTTTCTTCTTTTTCGCCTATTATCACAAAATCGATGTCAGGATGTTTTAGGCACTCAATAGGTCGTGCTGATGGATGTTGTCCATCTAACCATGTTACTATGTCTTTGTTCACACTTTTTACTGTGGATGCCACCTCAAAGGCGGGTCTGCTCCACCCACTAAAAGGAATGGTAATTCCGACCAAGTCGGGAGACAGTTCTCTAATGCGGTCAGCAATTTGTTTGTTGGTTAGACCAACTTGGTATCTTTGGTCATCAATTAAGTCAAGATTCTTTAAGCCTTCAGTTGGAGCATCGATAATGGTCACGTTGTGTTTACGTTCAAGAACCGCTGCAACATATGCTATGTCAAATGGTTGAAAGACGTTAGGTTTTCCCCAGTTTTTTGGTTGAATAC
>JAOZIC010000069.1:10350-16825 GCA_026014605.1 Candidatus Bathyarchaeota archaeon | reverse complement strand
GCAAATACTCCACCTAAAGTTTCCACAACAAAAGCTACAGGAGTCAACAAAATTTTGTGGGTTCCAGCCAAAAGGGAAGCCATTCCCACGGCAACAAACATTACAGTCAAGTTTACGTTAAAAACCAAAGAAAAGATGTATCCAATCACTGCACCAATAACAATTGTAGGGAAAAACAGTCCACCACTGCCTCCAGAAGTTAAGGTGAAGGACACGGCAAAAGTTTTGACCAAAACAATAACAGCCAAAACAGCGATGCTAAAGGTGGTTCCCTGAAGGATTGCCTCAACAAAATGCAAGCCTACACCAACGGAGTAAATAGACCAAAGCCCAGATAAACTCAGCACAGTTGCGCCAACCACGATTACTCCGATGTTGCCAATCCTTTTCCTTAACTTGAAACTCAGATGTTCAACCCAAGAAAAGGACTTGGTAAAAAACACTGAATACAAACCACAAACTAACCCAAGCACCAACGAAAGCCCAATCTCTCCAAGGTTAAGGGACAGATTGTCTACAACACCAAAAATGGGTTCACTGCCAAGCAACATCACAGACAACAAATACGCAGGAACAGACGCAATGGTGGCTTCAATCAAAGTTTCTCGGTCTAAATCGTTTTTGTAGGGAATCTCTAACGCAAAAAGTATGGCAGTAAAGGGAGTACGGAAAGTAGCCGCCAAACCCGCCGCAGCCCCAGCAACAAATAACCGTCTGCGGGAACCCGCTGGAACCTTGAAGTACCTAGACAACGCAGCAGCCACCCCACCCCCACAAAGCAAACTTGGGCCTTCAGGTCCGGCGCTTCCACCCAAACCAATAGTTAGAATAGAAGCGGTTGGTTTCACGATGGTGTCTTTTAGGCTAATTTCTCCATTCGTCAAATGGTAGGCTTGAAGCACGGTATGAGTTCCTGAACCCGTAGTTTTTGTGTCTGCAAACAGCTTCACCAAAGCATAAGGCAACCCAATGGAAACAAAGGCTAAAGGAACAAAAAGCAGCATGGAATAACCAAGAACGTCTTGAGTGAAATTCCACAAAGTAGTATACAATGAGTACAACAGAACCGCGATGGCAGCAGCTAACAAACCGATGCCGATTACCAGCAGATAGTACCGCAACCCATCACTGTATTTGCTCATTAGACCGTTTACACGATTTTGCTTTGGATATAAGGTTTCTGTAAATGGTTGAAATTAACACTCAGAACACGCAATAATGTGGTAACAGGAAAGACTATTAAAATAGCATAACTTCATTGTTGCATGTGTGCTTGACTATTTAATATTCAAATAAAAAAGAGTTTGAGTATGATGCAAAGCACTGATTTGAAGGCGGGCGTGTATTATGGACTCCAAATCGTTTGATATTGAAAAAACTGTCACCAAATTGGTCATGACCGACAACCTAGAAGAAAAAAAACAAAGCGCAAAACAGATTCTTGAAACCGCAAAACAGAAAGGAATCTACCCCGCAAGCATCCACCAGTTCTATATGGCTCGGGGCAGGAACGAATTTGAAGGATTTACAGTTCCAGCAATAAACATCAGAAGCATGACCTATGATTTGGCTCGGGCAGTATTTCGAGTAGCAAAAAAACACAGCTCAGGCGCATTCATTTTTGAAATTGCAAGATCAGAAATCGGTTACACCAATCAACCTCCAGTTGAATTTGCAAGCATGATTTTGGCAGCGGCAATAAAAGAAAACTATTCAGGACCAGTTTTCATTCAAGGAGACCACTTCCAACTAAAAGCCGACAAATTCAAAGAAAACCCAGACAAAGAAATCGAAGCTGTAAAGACACTAATCAAAGACGCCATTAGCTCAGGTTTCTATAACATCGACATTGACTCGTCAACCCTTGTTGATTTGTCCAAACCAACCTTGAAAGAGCAGCAACATTTGAACTATGAAGTCTGTGCAAAACTTACCCAGTTCATTCGCAGCATTGAACCAGAAGGTGTTACAGTTTCTGTGGGCGGAGAAATTGGCGAAATTGGTACCCAAAACTCTACACCTGAAGACCTGCAAGCATACATGAGTGGTCTTGAAGAAGAACTGCCAGAGGGTGTTACGGGAATAAGTAAGATTTCAGTTCAAACAGGCACAACCCACGGCGGAGTTGTTCTACCTGATGGGTCAATAGCCCAAATTAAGCTTGATTTTGGTACATTAAAAACATTGTCCGAGAACGCACGCAAAGAATACGGAATGGCAGGAGCAGTACAACACGGTGCATCAACCCTGCCTCAGGAAGCTTTTCACAAGTTTGTAGAATGTGGAGCCGCAGAAGTCCATTTGGCTACGGCTTTTCAGAACATAATTTATGAATCAAAACATTTCCCAGATGACCTAAGACAAAAAATGTACAAATGGCTTAACATCAACGTGGCAAACGAACGCAAAGAAGACCAAACAGACGAACAGTTCATCTATAAAACACGCAAAAAAGCCTTCGGGCAATTCAAAAAAGAAGTCATGGCACTACCACAACAAACCCGAGACACAATCGCAGCAGAAGTCGAAAAACAATTCGAGTTCCTGTTCAAACAACTCAATGTTGTAAACACAAGAGCACTAGTGGAAAAATACTGCACGCAACAGTAAATTATTCCCTGAACAGTTTGAAGGTTAACTTCGGCAGCATTAGAGGCATACAGGAGAATTCAGAAACCAAGACAGGCACTGGTTCAAATTATGAAATATTTTGGATGAAGTTCTGCTTTTTCAACCCAAAAGGATACACGCAAATCTTTTACTCCAGGCATTTTCGCTATATCACTACCTGTCGCAATAAGGTGTTCAACATCACTGATTACGGCAATAGCCAACATATCATGGTCTCCAACAGTCTTTGTAGCCAAGATTATATCGGGCATTTTGATCACCGTTTCTAAAATCGATGAAACTGTAGAATGATTTGCCTCCGTTCCTATGATGTTTGTTGGTGAGGTGTCGATCATAAACGCAGCCATTCCCTTATATCCAATTTTTTTCGGATCAAGTACAACAGTTGACCCACGGATTACCCCTTCGTCCTGCAGTGCTTTGTATCTACTTATCACGGTATCTGGAGAAACCCCAAGTTCCTCCGCGATTTTTCTAAAAGACACACGAGCATCCTCTGTCATTCGTTTAATTATGACCAAGTCAATTTCATCCATTCTGTTCACTCCCTTTCTAAATGTTTGAATTCGAAGTTCTCAGGGCATAGTAATATTTCATCAACCCAAATGCTTGTTGTGACTTCCCTGACCGCAGGATGCCCTTTTATCAATTCCTTCACTTGGCTGAGTCGCCCAACATTTTTTAGCACAGCAATACAAAATATGTCGTGTTTACCCATTGACCTGGTGCAGCTAACTATCTCAGGTATTTTTTGTATTGATTCAACAACATTCATCAAATGAGGGTAACTAACGTCAACGCCTAAACTTCCAACACATTCGAATCCAAAACTTTTCGGGTTCAACAGTATTGTTGTCCCTCTTATGATACCGGTTTTTTTCATTTTTCTGAATCTTTTGCTTATTGTATCTGTTGATACACCGCAATCTCTTGCAATATCTGCAAAAACGGTACGTGCATCTTTTTGAAGTGCTCTGATAATTTTAAGGTCAATGCCATCAATATTCACTGAGTTCACGGATGTACCCCTCTCTGTCCAGAATAATACAATCAATGTTTTTAAATTATACCATTTTAAAGGAAAAATCTTACAATGTCAAGTGTATGAATGTTTTTGCCCCAAATCCATACAAAATATATGAGATTTGTGGTTTCATCTTACAATGTCGATAATATCAGCCATAATATGAACAAAATACATAAATATTCACTAAATATGCTTATAATGTGAGGCAAATCTCTTGAAAATTACTGAGGTAATGGCGGAGATCGAAAACAGGAAAAAAACAGGCGAACTGATAAAGAAAAGGTTCACCTGCATTCACTGTGGAAAAACGTGGATCGAATATGTTGGCGTGATTGTAGGACACAAAGAGGGCTTTGAAGACCTGTACCTTCGCGTCGGTACAGAATCAGAAAACTGTTTTGCATGCAGATGGAGATCCTTGAAGTGCGAAACCTGTAACACAAACGACGTTTATGAAGTTACAATTTCCAAGAAAAATCATGAAGGAACATCACTGAGCTTCAAAAGCATAAAAAAGGTCGCTAATCATCGAGCACGTTCAGCTTCATTACAGGTGTGAAAAATGACAGAAGAAAATCCATTTGAGATTGCACTAAAACAGTTGGATGATTGTGCAGAGATACTCAAGTTAGACCATGATATACATGAAACCCTTCGGCACCCCATGCGTGAACTTCATGTAACAATCCCAGTTCGTATGGATAACGGCAAAACGCGAGTATTCCAAGGATTCAGAGTCCAATACAATAATGCTCGAGGACCTACAAAGGGAGGCATTCGTTTTCACCCGCAGGAAACGATTGACACAGTCCGGGCGCTTGCAGCTTGGATGACGTGGAAGTGTTCTCTTCTTGATTTACCGCTTGGAGGGGGAAAAGGAGGCGTTATCTGCAACCCAAAAGAACTTAGTGTCGGCGAGTTAGAACGCTTAAGTCGGGGCTACATCAAAGAGATATGGGAATTCATCGGACCAAACAAAGACGTCCCTGCTCCTGACGTCTACACAACAGCCCAGACAATGGCGTGGATGATGGATGAGTACTCAAAAATTACAGGGAGTAACGGCTTTAGTTGTATTACGGGTAAACCAATCTGCGCTGGAGGTTCATGCGGACGTGACGATGCGACTGCTCGGGGTGGCATGTACACAATTCGAGAGGCAGCAAAAGAAGCTGGCATAAACCTGAAAAACGCTACTGTTGCAATACAAGGTTACGGTAACGCTGGTCGTCATGCTGCATTTTTATGTAAAGAGTTGCTTGGCGCTAACGTTGTGGCAGTAAGTGACTCTAAAGGCGGCATATACAACAAAAATGGCCTGACTATTGAGAATGTTTGCGCCTGTAAAGCAGAGACGGGTTCGGTTGTCAATTCTCCAGATACCCAAGCAATCTCAAATAATGAACTTCTCGAACTTGACGTGGATATTCTCATCGCTGCAGCATTAGAAAATGCAATTACAAAAGATAATGCATCAAAGATTAAAGCTAAGATTCTTGCCGAGTTGGCTAATGGGTCAACGACGCCAGAAGCAGATGCTATTCTGTATGAAAACGGTGTTCACGTAATACCTGATTTCCTCTGTAACGCTGGCGGTGTAACAGTTTCATATTTTGAGATGGTACAGAACGCTTCTATGTACTACTGGAACCTAGAGGAAGTTCATGAACGCTTAGCACACAAAATGAGTTCTGCATATTACACAGTACTAGATACCGCTAAAAAATACAACGTAAATATGCGCAAAGCTGCCTACGTAGTCGCCGTCAATCGAGTGGTTGAAACGATGAAACTTCGCGGATGGATTTAAACGGATTACATTGAAAACGGCTGTTTATTGTGCCCGCAGAACAAATGAGTTTTTTATTATTTCAGGGGGAAAAGTGCAATCATTTTGCATGATAATGAGAGCGCCAGAAAAGAAATCGAAATACTAAGAATCTTGAGCGAATTTGCTGACCCTGTGGGTTCAATTTTGCTTAAGCGGGAATTAAGAAAAAGAGGCTTTCTACTCAGCGAAAGAACAGTAAGATATCATCTCCAGCTTTTGGAAGCAAAAGGCTTCGTGCTTGGACATGACCGTAAAGGAAGAACAATAACTCAACCTGGTCTTCAGGAACTGAGCAGGTCGCTTGCCACACAAAGGTTAGGATTCACCACAACCCGTTTCATGTCCTTAGCGTACTCAGCAACTTACGACCCAGCCGTAGACTCGGGAACAGTAGTCGCAAACGTGTCATTACTGGACAAAAGCCTGCAAGACAAAACAATGCAAACAATGAAGGCACTTCAGAGCAATAGCTTTCTGCCAGCGCCGTACCTCAAAATTCTTAATGAAAAAGAGGAATACTGCGACATATCTGTACCCAAGGGACAACTTGCGTTGTTAACGGTCTGTAACTTGACGTTAGACAGCATTCTGATTCATTCTGGAATCCCGCTGTTTTTCAAACATGGTGGCTTGGTTCAGGTATTGAACCGTAGACCAATTAGGTTCGTGGAAATAATTTCCTATGAAGGAACAACAATACCACCCTTGGAAGTTTTTGTTTATAGGAAGATGACGTCAATCTCAAACATACTTAAAACGGGTTCAGGTATGTTGCTGGCGACGTTGCGGGAGATACCTTCTGAGGCAAGGGAGAGAACTGTGAAGATTCTTGATGAACAACAAAAGAAGGGATGGGGAGGGGTTCTTGTTTTGGGGGAACCTAATGAGCCTGTGCTTGGGATTCCAGTGGGTATGGACAGGTTTGGGATATGCATGGTTGGCGGAATCGTCCCTGGAGCAGCCATGGTTGAGGATGGAAAACAAAA
>JAOZIC010000069.1:7690-10250 GCA_026014605.1 Candidatus Bathyarchaeota archaeon | reverse complement strand
TACCTTGATTGCTTGGTTTGGGCAAACAGTTTCACAAGCAGAACAAAAGATGCAAAACTGGTCAGAAACTACAGGTTTGCCATTTTCTATTTGAATCGCGTGACTAGAACAAACGTCAACACAAGCATCACACCCGTCAGGGCAGGCGTCTGTATGTAACTCGATTCTTCCCATAAACGGCTTTTGAACCACTATCGCATCTAGGCTACAGGACAACTCGCAACGTTTACAATAAATGCATGAGGACTCGTCGATTTGAACATCAGTTATTTCAACAATTTCTCCGTTTTCTGAAAGTTTAGTTGAAACCTTAAGGGCTTCTGTGGGGCATTCTTCTTGGCACTTGAGTCCGCATTCTGGGCTGCATTTCTCTTTCGTTACCGTGACTTCTTTTAGTAAAACTGGAAAAGCCTCATTTTCCACAATAGTAGCAGTTTCTTCCCCACCAACTTCCATAGTCAGGGCGTTTAAAGGACATAATACTGCACATTCACCGCACAGGATACAGGAATCTACATCAAAATCTATTACAGGCTTCTCCACCAGATGCCCATCATGAACTGTTGCAGGCAACATTTTGATTGCCTCATGAGGACAAACCTCAAAGCATATGCCACAACCGTTGCACAGGTCCCTGTTCAGACGTAAAAGATAGCTTTGTGTAAGAAAGTTACGTTCTATTGTTATTTCTCGCAGATTCTCTTGTTTAATGGATTGTCCACGCAAATTACAAACCACCAACATCCGTTGTGTCATGTTCAGTTATTGCAATCATGCGTTACTAACTCCTGCAACCATCTGAACGGTTTTTGGACCCAAACATTCAACAGTTTTCTCTATTTCTTTTTTAGTGGCGCCCTGAACGATTTTTTCCATCTCTTTTATTTTAGAAGCAAACTTTTCTCCCTCTGCTGCACTAATCCAAGCCAACTGAAGCCGATTCTTATCCAATCCCAAACGCTCCATTTTCTTCCACAATTTTTCAACTCTTCTTTTGGTCTGATAATTCGCATCGATATAGTGACAGTCATTCAGGTGACAACCCGCAACCAAAACTGCTGCGGCTCCTCTGGCGAAGGCTCTTTCAACAAATTTTGGAGATATTCTGCCTGAGCACATGGTTCGGATAATTCGAACACTCGGAGGATACTGCATTCGGCTAACTCCCGCAAAGTCTGCACCAGCATACGAGCACCAGTTACAACAGAAAGCAACAATTTTCTTGTCTGCATCTTGCTCTGTTGCAGCATCAATCTGGGCAAATATTTGCTCGTTAGTGAAATGCCGCATCTCTATCGCATCAAAAGAACATTCTGCACCACAAGTACCACAACCCGCACAAGCAGCTTCAACAACACTGGCAACTTTCTTTTCCTTGTCCACAGTGATTGCATTATATGGACATACTCTCTCGCACAGACCGCAGCCCATACATTTGTCAGAATCCATTGTTGGCGTTATCGCTTCAACAGTAACACTTCCTTTCGCCATCAGAATCCCTGCACGAGCTGCTGCGGCGCTTGCCTGTGTTACGCTATCTTTGATGTCTTTAGGTCCTTCAGCACAACCAGCAAGAAACACCCCACCAGTTGGAGTATCCACAGGCTTTAGTTTCGGGTGAGCTTCCATGAAGAAACCATCTGTCGTCTTTGACAACCGTAAAAGCTGCTGAATCTTGCTGCTGTCATCTCTCGGCCTAAGACCTACCGACAGAACCACCAAACCCGCATCTACAGTGTAAATTTTTTTCTCAAGAGTATTTTCTCCAACCAGCCACAAGTTTTTAGAGTTCTTATCCTCGATTAGTTCAGCTGGCAATCCACGAATGAAGATAACGCCTTCTTCTTTTGCTCGTCTGTACAGGTCTTCGAAACCTTTTCCAAATGCGCGGATGTCTATGTAAAAAACGTAGATTTTCACATCGGGCCAATGCTCTTTGATGAGCAGGGCATCCTTTATCGTATTCATACAGCACACGTTACTGCAGTAGGGGTTTCCCTTTTTTTCAGCGCGAGAACCAACACATTGAATGAATGCAACAGTTTTTGGAAGTTGCATATCACTTGGTCGAACTAAACGGCCTCCAGTAGGTCCGCCTGCGTTGATTAAGCGCTCAAAATCCAACGAAGTTATGGTGTTAGGAAACCGCAGGTACCCATATTCCGTCAAACCAACAGGGTCAAACACGTCTAAACCAGTGGCTACGATGATTGTACCAACGTCGAGTTCAACTTCTTCAGTTTTGTCATTGAAATCTATGGCACCAGGACCACAGACTTCTTTACATTTTGCGCAAGTGTTCTCGCCAAGACCAATACAACTTTTCTCGTCAATCAGATACTGAGCAGGCACACTCTGAGCAAAAGGAATATAGATTGCTTTTCGGCCAGTAAGCCCTACTTCAAATTCGTTAGGAACTTCCACGGGGCACACTTTGGTGCAGTCGCCGCAAGCGGTACAATCCTTTGTAACATATTTTGCTTTTTTCTGCACCTTAACTTTGAAGTTCCCGATATACCCGCCAACCTCGGTAACCTCACTGTTTGTCAACAATTCGATG